>JAKAPO010000064.1 GCA_021807065.1 bacterium | reverse complement strand
CGATCTATCGGTCGCAACTTTCGCGCAGCCGCAAGGGTTGGCCTTGAGCGGGCGTCGTACACTCCCCGCCCTCCCCCCTAGCCGCCTGCCGGCTTACCGGGGATACTCATACCGGATTTATGCCCACCGCAATGATCAACGCTCGCCTGCCCGTCGAGAACGCCGACACCGTCAGCCTGGTGTGCGCGCTGCTGGCGCGTTTCCCCGAACTGGCATCGATTCGCTCGATGCCGGCCGACGGCACGGTTCGCCTGACCTTCGCAATACGCCGGAGACTGGATCGCGCGACACAGCGATCGATAGCGGAATCCGTTGAGGACCACGTGAGCGCCTTCGTCTTGCTCGGCGGCGAACGACCGGGAACGCTGCGCATCGAGTGCGAGAGCGAACGCGCGATGGGGTTCGTCCACGTGACGCGCGATCTGGAGAGCTTCTCGAAGGAAGAGCTGGAGATGCTCAGCGCGCTTTTTCTCGAGCGCTTCGGTGAGGCACTCGTCTGCAGCCCACGGTCCGAAGAGGAATTCGAGGAGGACGAGATCGCGCAGGACGAGGCGGCGCTCTACGCGATCGAGGCGTTGCGCGATCCGACGCAATCGAAGAATCTCGTCGGCTTTCGCGAAGAGAAGCGCGTGCTGGTCTACTTTCTGAAAGCACAAAAGAAAGCGAAGGCGTCAGCTCGCCGTTAAGCACCGTCAACGTGCTCGCGGTCGGGGACGTCGTCGGCTCCCCCGGCCGTGACACGCTCAAACGTTGCCTTCCGCTGCTGCGCGATCAGTATCGAATCGACGTGTGCATCGCCAATGGCGAGAATGCCGCAGCCGGTTTCGGAATAACGGCGCAGACAGCCGAAGAGATGTTCGCCGCAGGCGTCGATTTCATCACGGGCGGCAACCACACGTTCGACAAACGCGAGATCACGTCATATCTCGAAAGCTCGGAGCGCGTCATTCGGCCGGCAAACTACCCCCCGGGGATCCCGGGGCGCGGTTTCGGGTCGATCAAGGTCAACGGCACGACCGTCGCAATCCTCAATCTCATGGGCCGGACGTTCATGCCGCCGGTAGACGATCCGTTTCGCTGTGCCGACGAATGTCTCGAGACGCTGCGCGGCCAGACGCCGGTCATACTCGTAGACATGCACGCCGAAGCGACATCCGAAAAGACCGCGATGGGGCGCTATCTCGATGGTCGCGTCTCGCTCGTCTTCGGCACGCATACGCACGTGCAGACCGCCGACGAGCAAATTCTGGCAAAAGGCACGGCGTACATCAGCGATCTCGGCATGACCGGACCGAGCGACGGCGTCATCGGCATGGAACAGCAGGCGGTGCTGGATCGCTTTCTCTTTGGAATTTCAGACCGGTTCTCGGTAGAGAAGCGGGGGCCGCGTCAATTTTGCGGCCTCGTCGCCGGCATCGACGTGCAGAGCGGCAAGGCAGTGGACGTGAAGCGCCTCTTCCTCCGCAACATCGCGTGATCGTCGACTTTCACTGTCATACTCGCGAGAGCGACGGTTCGCTCGCCCCGCAGGCGCTGGTGGACTACATGCGCGACCGCGAGGTCGAGGTGTACGCGATCTCCGATCACGACACCCTCTCGGCCTACGGGGCTTTCGTTCCATCACCAGGTGCGCGCGTCGTTACCGGAATCGAGATCAATACCACCTGGCGCGACAACGAAGTGCACGTCCTCGGCTACGCCTTACCTTTGGATAATAGTTCCGCGCTCGCGGCGATGCTCGAACGAAACCGTGCGGAGCGGCGCCTGCGCGTCGAGCGCATCGTTCAACAGCTCCGCAAGGGCGGCTACTCCATCACGATGGAGGCGGTGCTGCGTGAGGCGGAGGGCGCGAAGTCGCTCGGGCGGCCTCACGTGGCGAAGGCCCTCGTCCGCGCCCACGAGGTGAGCGACGTCGAATCGGCATTCCGCACGCTGCTGCGCCGCGGCAGACCGGGCTACGTTCCGTCGACGCACGTGACGCCCGCTCAGGCGATCGCAGGCATTCGCGAATCCGGCGGCGTCGCGGTACTCGCCCATCCGGGAAGGCTCGACGATCGCTCGATCATCGACGAGCTGGCAGAACACGGGTTGCAGGGCCTCGAAGTGTTCTATCCTCAGCACGATGCCGAGGACGTGGCTTTCTTTCGCGCGAAAGCCCGGGAGCATAACCTGGTCTTGACGGCCGGGTCGGATTTTCATGACATTCGTTATCACGCGCACGGCGTCGGCATGGAAGTAGATTCTGCCGACATCGATCCGTTCTTGGAGTTCGTGCTCTCATGATCGGGCTCGTCGTCGCACCCGTAACCGCCGCTCCGGCCGCGACACCCTCCGCGATGCCGGCGGTCGTGCGCGCGACGCTTGCCAACGGCATGCGTATCGTACTGCTGCCCGACAGGCTCGCTCCGGTTGCTACGACGCTCATCGAATATCACGTGGGTTCGAATCAAGATACCATTCCCGGAATCGCTCACGCGACCGAGCACATGCTCTTTCGTGGAACCTCAGATGTTTCGGCGGCGCAGTTCGCCGATATCGCCGCGCGCGCCGGTGCGCAATACGACGCGCAGACGGCCAACGTCGATACCATCTACTATTTCACCCTTCCCGCCGCGTACGTCGACATCGCGTTGCGGTTGGAAGCCGACCGTATGACGAAGGCATTGATTACGCAGAGCGACTGGAATAAGGAGCGCGGCGCGATCGAGCAAGAGGTGCGCGCGCACGAATCCAACCCGGTCTCAACGTTGATGCCGCGCATCCGCCGGGCGCTTTATGGCGATACCCCATACGCGCACGATCCGGTTGGCACGATCGCGGGCTTCGAACGAATGACGGCTGCGGACATCGCGGCATTCTACCGTGCGTGGTATCACCCGAACGACGCGACCCTGATCGTGGCAGGCGATATCGACCCGGCGCAGACGCTGGCCGCCGTCCACCAGTTCTTCGATCCGATTCCGCCGGTGCCGCTGCCACCCGTAACGCCGATCGTCGCCCCGACACCGGCGGCGCAAACGATCGATGGGGGCATCGCCGAGCTGCCGGTACCGGTGGTTGCCTTCGATTACCGTTTCCCGTCGCTGCTCGATCCGCAATATGCGGCGAGTCAAGTATTGATGACGGCGCTCGACGATCAGCGCAGTGCGCTCCACGATCTCGTCGTCCAGGGCAAAGCACTCGCGGCGATCGGTGTGGCTTCGAGTCTTCCCGACACAGGCATCGGCGCGCTGCTCGCGGTCGGATTACCCACGTCCTCAACCGGTTCGCTCGAGGCATCGCTGCAGGGCGTTCTCGACGCCTATCGTGCAAGCGGTGTTCCCGACGATCTCATCGCCGCCGCGAAGCGCCAGATTCTCAGCGGGCAGTCGTATCGCGAAGCATCGATTCCCGGACTCGCTTTTTCATGGGGAGCGGCGCTCGAGGAAGGTCAAGAGTCTCCCGACGATCTCTACCAAACCGTTGCAAGCGTCAGCGATCGAGACGTCGACGGCGTGCTCGATCACTTCGTGCGGACCGCGCCCCGGGTCACGATCGTCCTTCGCCCGCAACCGACGACCGCAGTACCGCGCTACGATGCAAGCGCGGCGTCTGAAAACGTCGCGTATCCGCTCGATCGCGAACCGCCACTTCCCGATTGGGCGAAACCGTATTTTCTCGCTCCGCTGCACGCGCCGCAGCGGGCGTCTTCGATGGTTGTGCGTTTGAACAACGGGTTGCGGGTTGCGATCGCGCGCGAGACTTCATCGCCGGTCGTTCTCGTCGAAGGAAGCGTGCGCATGAATACGGACCTTAACGAGCCTTCCGGAAAAGACGGCGTTGCTTCTCTCACCGACGCACTCATGGGATGGGGAACGAGGAGCTACGATCGCGTCGCGTATCAAACTCAGCTCGATGCAATCGCCGCGAACGTCGATCTCGGATCGAGCTTCAGCCTGAGGGTCCAATCGAAGAATTTCGATCGCGGCATGGAACTGCTCGCCGATGGGATGTTGCATCCCGCCTTCCCGCCGCCGGCGTTTGCGCTCTTGAAGCACACCACCGCGCAGACATATGCGGCATCGGCGAAAGAGCCGGCAACGATCGTGGCGCTCGCCAGGCTCTACGCCCTCTATCCACCCCGCGACCCGCACCGCCGCCATGCGACGGCGCAGACGATTTCACGTATCACGCTCGCAGACGTGCGCAAGTGGTATGCATTTGCGTTCCGTCCCGATCTCACCACGATCGCGATCGTCGGCGACGTCACGCCAGAACGAGCGATAGCGGCGGTCACGCACTACTTCGGCGGCTGGACCCAATCGGGGAGAGCGCCGAACTTCGTCTATCCCCGTATCCGAAGGCCGCACGAGCGGCCGGTAAGCGTCACCGTTCGTTCGCCGGCGAACCGGCAATCGGACGTTACGCTCACGCAAGTTCTGAGCATACATCGACACGACCCGCAGGCCACCGCGCTCGAGTTGGCCGATACGATTCTCTCCGGAGAGAGCACGGCGTCACTTCTCTACCAGCGCGTTCGTGCCGAGAGCGGATACGTCTATTCGATCGATTCCGATTTGAGCTTAAGAAACAGTTCTTCGACGTTCACGGTGACGTTTGCATCCGATCCAAGGAACGTCGGAAAAGCCCAGGCTGCGGCGATGAGCGTGATCGAGCGCATGCGCACGGAACCGCTTCCCGCAGCCGAGCTGCAACGCGCAAAAGCGCTCCTGCTCTCGCAGCGCGTTCTCCCGCTCGACAGCTACGGCGGGCTCGCCGGCGATCTGCTCGTCGATGCCGCCGACGGCTGGACGCAGACCGACGATACGGCCTACTGGGAACGGCTGCTTTCGGTCACGCCCCAACAGCTGCGCGACGCGATGCGGCGGTGGATCGATCCGCGCCGCTTCTCGCGCGTCATTCTCGCCCCCGCATCGCCCTGAGCAGGCGCGAGCTTTCGCGTTCGTAACGCTGCATCTCGTTGCGTTGCGTTGCTACGATAGCGTCGTCTTTGAGCCAGCGGTGGTTGATGCCGACGTTTATCGCCAGGGCCGCGATGGCTGCGGCGGCAAACTCGGCGGCGCAGATGAGATCGCTCGCAAGGTGGGGATTTCCCAGCGTCTTTGCTTCGAGCGCGAGGCGTTCGACCTCGAGCGCATCGCGCATGGCATCTAGCGGCGCTTGCGCCGCCTCGCGCAACGCCCGCCGCCGGCCTTCGCCGCGGGATTTCATTACGGCGTCGAATGCAGCTTCATCGCGCGCGCGCGCGGCGATCAACTTCTCGCGTAGCGCGTCAGCCTGTGCAACCAAACGCCGCGCCAGGGCGTGCTCCGGCGCGTATTTCGGGTTCTCGCCGGTGATGCGCGCCGCCATCGCAACGAGCGCTGCGCCCATCGCCGCAACGACGGTCGCCGCACTTCCGCCGCCGGGAGTCGGGCTCGCCGATGCGAGACGCTCGAGATAATCGGGTTCCACGATGCTTGCTTTGCGGACGGGGATGCGGGACCTTGTGGAGAATGAGCGGCGAATGCAAGCCACCGTAACGTCAGCCGGCGACGTCAAAGATCGCAGTCTCGCTGAACAGGGACGCTCCCGCATCGCGTGGGCGGGAAGCTCTATGCCGGTGCTCGCGCAAATTCGCGAGCGTTTCTCTCGCGAGCATCCGTTGCGCGGCGTGCGGATCGGCGCGTGTCTGCACGTTACGACCGAGACGGCGAACCTGATGTTGACGCTGCAAGCCGGCGGCGCGGAGACGGCGCTCTGCGCGAGCAACCCACTCTCGACGCAGGACGACGTTGCGGCGGCGCTCTGCGAGTACGGTATTCCGACCTTTGCCGTCAAAGGGGAAGATCACGCGCGCTACTACGCGCATATCGAGTCGGTGATCGCAACGCGCCCGCAGATGTCGATGGACGATGGCTGCGATCTCGTGACGACGATCTTCACGAAACACAAGGCGCTACTCACGGAGATGATCGGCGGCTGCGAGGAAACGACCACCGGCGTGATCCGGTTGAAAGCGATGCAACGCGACGGCGTCTTGCCGTATCCGGTCATCGCGGTCAACAATGCGCTCACCAAGCACATGTTCGACAACCGGTACGGCACCGGCCAGTCTACCCTCGACGGAATCATCCGCGCGACTAACGTGCTGCTCGCCGGCAGAACGGTAGTTGTCGTGGGGTACGGCTGGTGCGGCCGCGGCATCGCCTCGCGGGCCGACGGCATGGGCGCGCACGTCGTGATCGCGGAAGTCGATCCTCGCAAGGCGATCGAGGCGGTCATGGACGGGTACCGCGTGATGCCGATGGCCCAGGCGGCGGCGATCGGTGACGTCTTCGTCACAGTCACCGGGAACTATCACGTGATCGCCGAGCAGCATTTCCGAGCGATGAAAGACGGCGCGATCGTCTGCAACTCGGGGCACTTCAACGACGAACTGGATCTCGACGCGATCGCACGGCTTGCCGTGCGGCGTTCGCAGCCGCGCGCATTCGTCGAGCAATACGAGATGGCCGACGGCTGCCGCATCTGTGTGCTCGCCGAAGGGCGGCTCGTCAACCTTGCGGCCGGTGAAGGCCATCCTGCGGCGGTGATGGACATGTCGTTTGCCAACCAGGCGATGTGCGCGGCACATCTGGTTGCGAACCACAAGCGTTTGGAGAAGAGAGTCTACGACGTACCGGTCGAGATCGACGAAGAGGTGGCGAAGCTCAAACTCGCGTCGATGGGCATCGCGATCGACGCGTTGACGCCGCAACAGGAGAAGTACATCGCGTCGTGGAGCGAGGGGACATGAGCGCATACCAGCGCCTCTTCACAAGCGAGAGTGTTACCGAAGGACATCCCGACAAACTGGCCGACCAGATCTCCGACGCGGTTCTCGACGAGCTGCTGCGCGAAGATCCGGATTCGCGCGTTGCCGTCGAAACGTTTGCCATCACCGGCCAGATTCACATCGCCGGCGAGGTGACGACGAAGACCTACGTCGACATCCCGCGTATCGTGCGGGAGACGATTCGCGACGTAGGATATACCCGTTCGGCGGTCGGATTCGACGCCGAAACGTGCGGCGTCAGCGTTTCCATCGACGAGCAATCTCCCGACATCGCGCTCGGCGTCGACAAATCGCTCGAGGCCAAGTCCGGCGACGGCGATGCGTTCGAGCTGATCGGCGCCGGCGATCAGGGCATGATGTTCGGTTACGCTTGCCGCGAGACCGAAGAGCTGATGCCCATACCGATCGTGCTCGCGCACAACCTGACCCGGCATCTTGCGGCGGTGCGCAAGAACGGTACCATTCCCTATCTGCGTCCCGACGGTAAATCGCAAGTGACCGTCGCATACGGCGGGGACCGGCCGTTGCGCGTCGATGCAGTCGTCGTCTCGGCGCAGCACGATCCAGACATTCCGCTCGAGGTCATCCGCAACGAGATCAGGGAGCGCGTCATCGAGCACGTCATACCCGAAGCGATGTTCGACGAGCACACGCGCATCTTCGTGAATCCTACCGGACGCTTCGTGATCGGCGGACCGAAAGGTGATGCCGGGCTAACCGGACGTAAGATCATCGCCGACACGTACGGTGGAATGGCTCGTCACGGCGGTGGCGCATTCTCAGGGAAGGACCCGACGAAAGTGGACCGCTCCGGCGCCTACGCGGCGCGCTGGGTTGCGAAGAACGTCGTCGGCGCCGGGTTGGCGGAGCGATGCGAGGTGCAGCTGGCATACGCGATCGGCGTCGCGCACCCCGTGGCGGTCAACGTCGACACGTTTGGAACCGGAAAACTCTCCGAGGAGAGCATCGTTAATGCGGTGGCAACCGTGTTCGATCTGCGGCCGGCGGCGATCATCCATCATCTGACGCTGCGCCGGCCGATCTACCGTCAAGTAGCAACCTACGGGCACTTCGGCCGCCCGGACCTCGATTTGCCCTGGGAGCGTCTCGACCGGGCGGAGGCGCTTCGCGAAGCGACGGGGTTTACGGGTGAAGTCCTGAAGGTACCTCACTTCTCGACGTAGGGTAGCGAGCGCCAGGCACGAAATCTCCTGCTGGGGCGAACTTCCGTTTGCTATCCTAGGAGGATTACGATGCGTCGACTTCTCGGCTTTTTCGGCATTCTTGCTTGCCTCGGTCTCGGTGCAACACCAATGCCGGCAGCGGCGGCGTCGCAGCCGTCGATCGCGGTAATGAACTTTTCTACGCAAGGTTTGACGGGTGACTGGTGGGGCAACTTCGAGCCCGGCGTTGCCATTTCGGATCTCGTGACCGACCATCTCGTCAATAGCGGCAACTTCAACGTCGTCGACCGCTCGCATCTGGGCGACGTGATGCAAGAGCATCAGCTCACGACGACCGGCGCCGTCGATCCCGAGACCGCGGTGCGTGCGGGGCGGCTCGTGGGCGCACACTTTCTCGTCGAAGGCAACGTTCTGCAATTCGACCGGACCGGAGCATCGAGCGCTAGCGCCGGTCAAGTGATACCCGGCATCATCGGTGGAGTCGTCGGTGGTTATCACAGCACCCGCGTCACGCTGAAAGTTGCGGTGCACGTGGTGAACGTCCAAACCGGTCAAATCGTGCAGTCGTTCGATGACGAGCAGACGCAGACCGCAACGTCGTGGGGTACCGGCGGCATAAGCTTCGCCAGCGGCACCTTCGGCACGTATCAGAACTCGAGCTTCGTCTCTTCTACGATGGGGCATCTCATCGATGCCGAAGCGAGAGCGATTGCGGCGCGGATCGATCCGTCGAAGCTTCTCGCGTCCGCACCGTCCGTTCCCAGGCTGCGGGGCATGATCATCGGTACCGACGGCGGGTACTTCATCATCAACGTCGGCTCGTCGAGCGGCGCAAACGTCGGGCAGTACTTTGCCGTCACCAAGGTCATACAGATGCGCGATCCGAGCACCGGACGCTACCTCACCGTCAACGAACCGGCGGGAAGGCTGCAGGTGGTTTCGGTGAGCGGTGAGACGGCGGTTGCCCGCAGGGTCTCAGGGCAGCCGAGGAAAGGAGAACGCGTCACCTCGGAGCCATGAGGACTCTCATCATCTTCCTCTGCGCAAGCCTTAGCATCGCAGCAGTGCCGGGGCTTGCGCAGCAGTCCAAACCGTCGATTGCCGTGATGAGCTTTTCCACCCAGGGGCTCACCGGCGACTGGTGGGGCAACTTCGAGCCTGGCGTAGCGCTCTCGGACCTCGTTACCGATCATCTGGTGAACTCCGGTGTGTTCGACGTGGTCGACCGCGTCAAACTCTTCGATACCCTAGAGGAACATCGCATCGATACATCGGGCACGGTCGATCCCGAGACTGCGGTTGAGGCGGGACGCCTCGTAGGCGCGCATTTTTTCATTGAAGGCAACGTCGTTCAGTTCGAACAGACGGGGAGTTCCGGCGTGAGCGCCGGTCAAGCAATAACGTACGGCCGCACCGTAACGAGCTCGCACACGGTCACGACCCGAGGCACGCCGCCGCCCAAGTGCTACCAGCCATCGCCGAGCAGTCCGCCGTGTCCGACTGCGCCGCCGATCTCTCATACGGTGACGACGAGCCATGTCGTGCGAACCGTTGCCGGTGGAGTCGTCGGGAGTTTCGGGAGCGGACGCGTGACGCTCAAGGTTGCAATTCACGTGATCAACGCCGAGACTGGGCAAATCGTCGAGGCCTTCGATGACGAGCAGACGCAAACGGCAAACTCGTGGAGCGTCGGGGGGGCGGATTTTCTCACCGGCACCTACGGCAGTTACGAAAACGCGAGCTTCATCTCGTCGACGATGGGGCATCTTATCGATTCCGAAGCCGCGGCGATCGCCGCGCGTATCAACGCGCAGAAGCTACTCGCCGCAGCACCCGTCGAACCGGCCGTTGCAGGTTACATCATCGGCA
>JAKAPO010000063.1 GCA_021807065.1 bacterium | reverse complement strand
CTCTATGCGGCCGACGCACAGCACTCCGTATCGCTGCCCGGTTGTCGCCGCAAGGCCGAGCGGAACGTCGTTCGCGTGGCGCACGACAACGATGGGCCGGTCGTGCAGTCCAACGCAATGCCGATACTGGTATGCTTCTATCTCGCTGTTGGGCAAGAGAACGTCCGCGTCGCGCATCAAGTTTACCTGGAGTTCCAGGCGCTTGGAGTATTTTCTGCGCTCGTTCCGGCTGAGGAGGCGCTCCGTTTTCGTGGAGCGCAGCTGCACCAGCCGCTGCCGCACGCGTGACTGGGGTCCCGACAGTATCCGCTCGCACGCTCGCGAACGCCCGTAGAACTCGAAAAGATCCCACCAGATCGGCGAAAGGGCGACCGGAACGCGGGCGGTCTTGCACGCAGCCATCTGCACGGCGCAGATCTCCGGATCGAAAACGCCGAAAATATGGGCGAGATCGTAGCCGTTCGCATTGGGCTCTAGGCTGGGTGCGATGTCGATCTCGACACCGTGCTTCTCCAACGCACGCTTCGTGAACAGCGCTTGGGTGAGATCGCCACCGCTGCGAACGCCGGCGCTCGGGCGCATAACGAAGAGTACGCGCAACGTTAGATTTTGTTTAGCGGGATGGCATGAATCTGATCGGTGTCGGCAATGAAGAGCGTACCACCGACGATCAGCGGAGGCGCCGTCGTAAAGGGTTTTGCATACGGCCAAGCCGATCTCACTGCGCCCGTACGAGCGTCGAGCTTGTAGAGAACGCCGGCCGAGTCGCCGACGTACACGCTGCCGCGATATACGAGCGGGCTCATCTTGATCGGTCCCCGCATCGGCCGCTTCCACAGCACGTGGCCGGTGCGAGCTGCAAACGCAATAAGATCGTTCTGCGAAGGAACCGACTCGTAGAGCACGCCGTTCGCATACGTACCGGCGATCCCGCGTTCGTTCGATCCGACTGCGGTGAACTCTCCCTCACCTCCGAGATAACTCCAGCGCAGCGTACCCGTCTTCTCGTCGAGCGCGCGCACGGCGTTGGTTCCAATCGCCTCCGTCGGCCCGAACGGACCGTCGTAGACGTCTTCGACGTAGACGAGGCCGTCCGCAACCGTCGGCGTCCCGTCGGCATCACCGTATGGTGCGATCCACTTCACGCGCCCCGTTCGAACGCTCAACGCCAGCGTGTGATCCCGCGGTTTCTGATCTTTTCCCTTGGTTGTCACGACGAACGCGGTGCCACGATCGATCATCACCGAGCCCATCGTCGCCACGCCCGGAATCTTCGTCTTCCAAATCACTTTGCCGGTGCGTGCGTCGAGAGCGGTTGCGGTATTGCCGCCCGTCGCAAAGATCAGCCTGCCATTTGCATACGCTGCCGATGGCATCGCCTCACCCGCGGTGCGGTACGACCAAACCAGCGCGCCATCGGCGGCACGAAACGCATACCAGTGATTTCCCGCGCGGCGTCCCCAGAACTCGTTGCCAGTGTACTTGAGGATCGTGTTGGTTCCGGATCCTATGAAGACGAGGCCACCGGCAACGATCGGTGTCGACATCAGGACGTCGTCTCCCATTGCGATCCACTCCCGATTGCCCGTGCGCGGATCGACGGCTACCAGCTCGTGTGCGAAATCTACGAAGTAGAGACGGGTCCCGTCGTATCCAAATCCGCCGTTTACCTTGCTGTGCACGTCTATCGTCCACTGCACCGCGGGCAGCCGCGCGAGCAGGACGGCGTTGTGCGTCAGGCCGCCCTGATACATCGGCCACTCCATGGGCGGCCCGGTCGCATGCAACACCTTCCCACATCCCGCCAAGAAGATGATGCAGAAGGCGAGCGATCTCTTGAGCATCGACTTAGGGTGAGACCTGCTCGGCGCCCTCAATGCGCAGGTGCATTGCGGACGAAAGCGACTGCAACGAGCGCACGAACGCGTTGTAACGAGCCATGTCGCTGCGATACTCGCCGTCGAATCGCCGAGCATACGCGAGGAGAGCCGGCGTCGGGGGTTGCGCCGCGCCGAATCCGGAGCGCGGGATGTCTTCCCTCAGCGCGCCCGGTCGCTGGATCGAATCCTCGTCGTTCTGATAGTTTGCGGTAAAGGCATCGAAGATCGCTTCGCGCTGACGTAACGCAGCCGCGACGCGCGCGGCCAGTGCCGCATTGCCGGCTGCCGCATGCCGTGCCGCAAGGAGCGACGTACGCTGCGCGGTGAGTCGATCGACCACGGTGTCGATCTTGCCGGAGATGACGCTGTACTTCTTCGCAAAATCGTATGCCGAGCGGAGCTGGGCAAGCGAGTACGGCGTATGCGGATCCGCCTTGACGACAAAACGCCGCGAATAGGTGCGGCTGCCGAGCGTGATGCGCGCGATGTACGTCCCCGGCAGCACCTCCGGTCCGACGCGCGCGCCTTGAAACTCCTTCGCGCAGACCGTGCAGAGGGGTGGACCGTCTTCCCTGAAGTTCCACACGACGCGATTGATGCCGGCGTCGTTGGTGACGCCCGGCCCTGCTCCCGGACCGGCGTACGGATCGTACGCGCGCGCCTTCCGCGGTTTTTTCTGAGCGGGAATGTGGCGTATCACGTGCCCCGCGCTATCGAGAATCTCCATCGTCGGAGGCTTCGTCTGTGGCTTTGCCTGATAGAAATCGATGACCGCGCCGTTGGGCGGATTCTGTCCGCGAAAACTCGTATAGGTGCCTTCGTCGCCGCCGAGACGGTAATCGTATTCGTACGCCGTGCGCGGGGCGAAGAGCATCGCGCCCGCGCGCTCCGCTCGCCCAAGCTCTTGCAACGAACCGAGATCGTCCAGTATCCACAGATCGCGTCCATGCGTCGCAATGACCAGGTCGTTGAATTCCGGTTGCTCGCGGATGTCGCGGACGGAAACGGTCGGAACGTTCAGGTTGAAGCGCGACCAGCTCTTCCCGTCGCTGTACGAGATCCAGAGGCCCGTCTCGGTTCCGGCAAAGAGCAGGTTGGGGTTGCGGTCGTCGGGGCGTATCGTACGCGTCCAGACGTCGGGCGGAAGGCCGGCGGTAATCTTCGTCCACTTCTTGCCGTAATCGTGCGTGACGAAGAGATACGGCGTGAAGATGCCCGATCGGTGGCAATCCTCGTTCGCGTATGCAGTCGCCGCCGAGAAGGGCGAAGGCGCCACGGTTTCCACGCGGCAATAGGGTGGAACGCCCGGTATGAGATGCTTGCTCCAGTGCGCACCGCCGTCGACGGTAACGGCAACGACGCCGTCGTCGGCACCGGTCCAGATCTCGCCGCGCCGGACCGGAGAACCTTCGATATCGAGCAGCGTGTCGGAATACTCCGCGCTCGAGACGTCGAGCGTGATAGGTCCGCCCGCCGCAATTTGATGCGCTTTGTCGTCGAGCGTGAGATCGGGGCTGATGACGGTCCAATGGACGCCGCGATCGCGTGACTGAAAGACGACGTTCGCGCCCAGCCACGCAATGTGCCCATTCCACGGGGCGAACGCAATCGGCGAATCCCAGTTGAAGCGATACTTGGCATTGTACAACGCGAAACCGTTTCGCGAAAAATCGAAATACGGCGTGACGAACCGCGTCGAGCGGCGCTGCGTATCGTAATCGGCCGTTCTCCCGGTCTCCAAATCCGCGAGGACGTGCGTCGGGTCACTCGGATCGGGAACGGCCCACTCCCCGTCGCCGCCGATGACGTCCAGCCAGTCGGAGTTACCGATACCGGTCGGGCTCTGAGAATTCTCGGGGCCGCAAAAACCATTGTTGTCTTGCAGCGGCGCGCAGACCCAGTATGGGTTTTGATGCAATGAAACGCCGACGTGATAGACCTCGCCGATGGGAATGTTGCGCGAGAACGACCATACCTTGCCGCCGTCGAGCGTGATCGCATAACCGCCGTCTTCACCGACGATGATGCGATCGGGATCGTTCGGCGCAATCCAGATTGCGTGATAGTCGACGTGTACGCCCGGCGCAATTGCTTTGAAATGCTTGCCGCCGTCGGTGCTCTTTGCCAGCCTCATAGATACCGCGTACACGACGTTTTCGTTCTTCGGATCGACGGCCAGGTGCGTGAAGTAGAAGGGGCGCTGGTCGACGAGCGTGTCGTCCGATACCATCGTCCAGTTCCGCCCGCCGTCGTCGCTGCGCCAGAGAATGCCGCCCTTCGCCTCGATGATGGCGTAGATGCGTTTGCTGTCGCTGGGCGCGATCGCGACCGCGCTGCGGCCTGTGATCCCGGTCGGCAGCCCATGCCCGGCCAGACGCGTCCACGTCTGTCCGCCATCGGTCGAACGCCAGATACCGTCGGCCGGGCCGCCGGAGTGGAAGGTCCACGGCAGACGTCTGAACTGCCACATGCTCGCGTAGATGACGTCGGGATCGTTGGGATCGATCGCCAGCTCCGCGGCACCGGTCTGCGGCCCGACGTAGAGCGTCTTGCTCCACGTCTTGCCTCCGTCGTCGGTGACGTAGACGCCGCGCGCGTCGCTGTCCCGGTACGGGTCGCCGAACGCGCCGACGATCACGTGCTGCGAATTGCGCGGATCGACGAGAATGCGGGAGATGGACCACGTGTCACGCAGTCCCATGTTCATCCAGGTCTTCCCGCCGTCGGTCGTCTTGTAGACGCCGTCACCGAAGGTGACGTCGTTTCGCGGGTTCGCCTCACCCGTGCCGACCCAGACGACGTTCTCGTTCGCGGGATCGATCGTAACCGCGCCGATTGCTGCGACCGGTTCCTTCTGGAAGACCGGCGTCCAGGTCGCGCCGCCGTTGGTCGTCTTCCACACGCCGCCCCCGGCCGCGCCGATGTAATAAAGCTTCGGATCGGCCGCCGTCCCGGCCACCGCCGGAACGCGTCCGCCGCCGACCGCGGGGCCGATCGAGCGGAACGTCAAGTGCGCGTATGCTGCGAGCGCGGCGAGCATCATCGGACGACCTCTCGTACGGCAGGCGGAATCGGCGTGAGCTTGGCCGCCTTGAGCGCGGCACTCAGCGGCGCGAGCGAACGTACGTAGGCGTTGTATCGCGCAACGCCGCCGGCGTATTCGCTCTCGACTCGCCGCACGAACGTCGTAACCGGCGGCGTGACCAGGGTGCTGGTGGCGAAGAACGCCGTCTCCAAATCCTCGCGCAGTTTGCCGGGTTCTTCGATGCTATCTTCGTCATTCTGATAGTTGGCTGTCAGAGAGTTGAACAGCGTATCGTGAGCGCCCTGTGCGGCGGCGATCTGCGTCGCGAGCGCGCCGTTCCCCGCCTTCTTTGCTGCGCTCGCGTCGGCGGCGAGGGTCTTGCGCACGGCGTCGAGGTCGTTCAGCATGACGTCTACGCTGGAGAAGAGCGCTTGTACGTGCCTCTCCAGTGCATACGTCTGCTCGTATTCCGCCTGCGTGAAGCGAGAACGCGGGTCGGGCTTGACGGCAAAATGACGCACGTACGTGTGGCCGTCGAGCGTCATCCGCACGGCGTACTGACCCGGCGGCACCGCTATGATGGAATCCGGACCCCGGAAATCTTTGGCCGCTCCGTAATACTTCACCGGGCCGGTGATCGTGAAGTCCCAAACGTAACGGTTCAACCCGGTCTCGTTGGGGACGTTCGGAAGCTCTTTTCCTCCCATCTTGTGCGTTCCCGAGATCGTGCGAAGGATGCGTCCGCGGTCGTCGAGGATGTCGATTCGCGGCGCGGCTTTCTGCGGCTTGCTTTGATAGAACGTTATGATTACGCCGTTGGGCGGGTTGGCCGCGGCGTATCGCGTGTAGATTCCTTCGTCGTTCTCGTGCAACGTGTACTCGTAGGACGTTCGCGGCTTGAAGAGCCAGGTACCGTGCGAAACCGCCCGTTGTAGCACCTGAACCGGATGCACGTCGTCCATAACATAGACCGCGCGGCCATGCGTCGCGAGCAATAAGTCGTCGAACTGCGGTTGCATGCGGATGTCGTGCACGGAGACGTGCGGCATGTTATTGCGGAACGGCTTCCAGTGCGCGCCGCCATCGAAGGAGATGTAGATACCCAGCTCGGTCCCGAGATAGACGATGTTCTTGTTTCGAATGTCCGGGCGAATCGCACGCGCCCACTCGGTCGCGGGAATTCCCGACACGATGGAGGTCCAATGGCGCCCGAAGTCGTGCGTCACCCAGGCGTGCGGAGCGTTGTCACCCATGTAATGGTCGTCCTCGATTGCGTAGACCGTGCCGTCTTGCAACGTCGAAGGCGCGACGGTCGCGAAACGTCCGTACTCCGGCGCTCCGGCCGGCGTGACGTTGTGCCAGTGCCTGCCGCCGTCGAGCGTCATCTGCACGTAGCCGTCGTCTGTTCCGATCCAAATCTCGCCTCGGTGCAGAACCGAGCCTTCGATATCGAGGATGGTGTCGCTGTACTCGGCACCCGAGACGTCGTGCGTGATCGGGCCGCCCGAAGGTTGCTGGTGTGCCTTGATGTTGCGTGTCAGATCGGGACTTATGACCGTCCAGCTTCTTCCACGATTCGTCGTCTGGAAGACGACGTCGCCGCCGTACCAGGCGATGTGTCCGTTCCACGGTGCAAATGCAATCGGCGACTCCCAGTTGAAGCGATACTTGCTTCGCGCGAGATCGAAACTCTCTTCGCCATTTAGGAGGTACGGCTGCGCGAACCAGCCGTCTTGGGTGACTCGATTGTAGATTTGCAGCGCGCCGTTCTCGCTGTCCGACCAAATCCAGTTTGGATCGGTCGGATCGGGAACGGACCACTCCCCGTCGCCTCCGGCCGTTACGATCCAGTATTTGTTCATGATTCCCGAAGGATCGAGCGAGTTCGACGGACCGCACCACGCATTGTTGTCCTGAATGCCGGCGCAGACGGTATACGGGTTCTCGTTGCTCGTACCGATACGGTAGACTTGCGCGATCGGCATGTTGAGAGATGACGACCAATTCTCTCCGCCGTCGACGGTCAGCGCGTACCCGCCGTCTTCGCCGACGATGATCCGGTTGGGATTGCTCGGCGAGATCCAGATGGCATGATAGTCGACGTGAACCTGCTGCGCGATCGGCTTGAACGTCTTCCCTCCGTCGGTCGACACCGAGAGCATCATCGACACCGCATAGACCTTATTCGGATTCTTCGGGTCGACCGCAACGTGGGTGAAGTAGAACGGCCGCTGATCGACGAGCGTGTTGTCCGAAACCATGGTCCACGTGCCACCCGCGTCATCGGAACGCCATAGCAGACCCTCCTTCGATTCGATCAAGGCATACACGCGATTGCCGTCGCTCGGCGCAACGGCAAGCCCGATGCGTCCGGTAATGCCTGTCGGCAAGCCATGCCCGGTGAGGCGCGTCCACGTTCGCCCACCGTCGGTCGATTTATAGAGACCGTCGTCGGCGCCGCCGCTCGTGAACGTCCACGGCCTGCGCTGAAACTGCCAGATACCGGCGTAGATAACATTCGGATGCTGCACGTCCATTGCGAGATCCGATGCGCCGCTCTCCGGTCCGACGAAGAGCGTCTGCGACCACGACTTCCCGCCGTTCCACGTAACGTAGACGCCTCTATCGTGCGAATCGGAGAAGACGTCGCCGAGCGCACCGACGATGACGTGATTCGGATTGTCGGGATCGATCAGAATGCGCGAGATGTACCGCGTTCCCTTGAGGCCCACGTTCTTCCAGGTCTTTCCGCCGTCCGTTGTCTTGTAGACGCCGTCGCCGTAACTGACGTCGTTGCGCGGATTCGACTCGCCGGTTCCAACCCAAACGACGTCGTCGTCTTTCGGGTCGATAGCCACTGCGCCGATTGCAGCGATGGGCTCCCGATCGAAGACGGGGACCCAGGTTTCGCCGCCATTCGTGGTCTTCCAAACGCCCCCGCCGGCAGTTCCGGCGTAGTAAAGGTACGGATCCTGATCCGTGCCCGCAACTGCGGCAATCCGGCCGCCGCTGGCGGCGGGGCCGATCTCGCGCCACTCCATGTGTTCCCACGCCGGGCCGGGTGTCGGCGATGGGCTCGCGCTGGGCTTCACCGCCGGAGGCCTTGCCGATGGCGCAGGCGCAGCGGGCGCGGCGTTCGCGAGCGCTGGAACCAATAGCGTTAAAGAGGCCGCGCAGAGCGCGACGGTAAGACGACGCATAATCCGCCGGTGCAAGGTTAAGCTACCTCCCTCCTGCGTGCTGGTAATGCGGCACGTTGACGTGGATCGCATACCACTGGCCGTAGGCGATGAGGCCGCACATGATCAGGAATAGGACGGCGAGGAGAATCTCTAGATTTCGCTTTGTCACGAGCTGAGGCCGCGGAGCAGCCAGAGCGGAGCGGAGCGCAGGGCCGGGCACAAGGCGCGAGGCCATTTAGAGGGGAGCCCGGCCGGGACGAGAACCCTCCCGCCGATGCGTAACAGCATGAGTGCGTTCCTCATTGGGGCGATTGTTGCGTTTTGCTTCGCCGCCGCGCCTGCCGCCGCCGCTACAAAGAATCCCAGGGCTCTTCCGGTCACGCCAAAGGTCATCAATATCTACGCTTCGGTCTTACGAAGCATCAACCGCCGTATGCCGGAGTGGCTGAGCCGGGACCTTGCGCGGCGCCTGTTGACCAGCGCAGCGCATTGGCATATCGATGCCAATATGCTGGCAGCCGTCGTTACCGTCGAATCTCGCTGGCAGACGCACGCGGTCTCCTATGCGGGTGCGATAGGGCTCGGGCAGCTGATGCCCGGAACTGCCGCCAGGCTCGACGTCAACCCGCAGGATCCTCGACAGAACCTCTCCGGTGCCGCGCGCTACCTGAGCGGCCTCGTGCGGCGCTTCGCTCATAAGGCCAATCGTTATGCACTCACGTTTGCAGCCTATAACGCGGGGCCCGAAGCCGTCGCCGAGTTCGGCGGGATCCCGCCATACTACGAAACGCAGAGCTACGTCGTCCGCGTCCTCGCGACGTGGCATCACTTTCAGCGCACCATCCACATACCGCGCAGCGCCCTCCTCGCCAGCATCACGCCAGCGTGGGCCCTCGCCAAGGGTGCGGACGTCGATTACTGGCTAAACACTCGATAGAATCTTTTCGCACGCGGCGCCGAGCGTAAGGTCCCGCCCGACCCGCAATCCCGGCATACCGGCGCGTCGCGCCGCTTCGACGTCTTCCTCCTTGTCGCCGACGAAAATACATTGTGCCGGTTCCACGCCGAACGCGCGCACGGCATCAAGGAGCAGCTTCGGCTTCGGCTTGCGGCACTCACAGTTCTCTGCCGGCGCATGCGTGCAGACGAACCATCCGTCAAAGGGGCCCAGTAGCGATTCGATTCGCGCGTGAACCGCATCTAACTGCGAATGCGAGAACAGGCCGCGTCCGATGCCGCTCTGATTCGTCGCGACGCCGATCTTTAGTCCGGCATCGCGGAGACGCTCGAGACACGTGCGTGCGCCGTCGATCGGAACGACCCTCTCCGGATCGCCATTGTACGGCACGTCGACGACGAGCGTTCCGTCACGATCGAAGAGGACCACTCGTGGAGGAACAGATGATCTCATCTGCTCTTCCACTCGTTAGGATGAAACGTATATCTCCGAGCCTTTCTCTAGGAACTCGTGCGACTTTTCTTTCATTCCGCGCTCGGCGTATTCGCGTACTTCTTGCGTGATCTTCATAGAACAGAAGTGCGGCCCGCACATCGAGCAGAAGTGCGCAACCTTCGCGCCGGGCGCGGGTAGCGTCTCGTCGTGGAAGTCGCGCGCGGTCTGTGGGTCGAGCGACAACGCGAACTGGTCCTCCCAGCGGAACTCGAAGCGGGCCTTCGAGAGCACGTCGTCCCAATGGTGCGCGCGCGGGTGCCCTTTCGCGAGGTCGGCCGCATGGGCCGCGATCTTATACGCGATGACGCCGTCCTTGACGTCCTTCTTATTCGGCAGCCCGAGGTGCTCTTTAGGTGTGACATAGCAGAGCATCGCCGTGCCGTACCAGCCGATCATCGCCGCGCCGATCGCGCTCGTGATGTGGTCGTAGCCCGGAGCGACGTCGGTGACGAGCGGGCCGAGGGTGTAGAACGGCGCTTCGTCGCAGATCGCCAGTTGCTTGTCGACGTTTTCCTTGATGAGGTGCATT
>JAKAPO010000062.1:7638-10104 GCA_021807065.1 bacterium | reverse complement strand
CCGAGACCACCTCATAAAGTCTGCCTAATTGCTGCATGAGTGGGACCTTTGGCTCATGGCGCGAGAATCTCGTCGATTAACGGAAGCATCCACGACGCGGCTCGCCTCACACGTTGTTTCAATCGTTTCGCAAGGTCATGCTCGCGAACGAACGCACGAAGTCTTGCAATCTCGATTTCGGTGATATTCGCCTGTCCGATGGCCTGGAGTGCATCAATGACGAGTTCTGCGGGATCGGCATCGCGCGCTAACGAGTGCGGGCCTGCCGTGCGGAGACGGATGCGCTGACCGCCGATGTTTAGCTCACGTGGGAAGAGATTGGTGCGATAAACCGGCCGCGCGACCTGAGTGGTGAGCCCGAGCCTGTTGGCAGCGTCGAGCTCGGGCCGCTCAATCCTCGCGCCGGTCTTCTTGATATGGGCAGCAATGATCGCCTCGGGGGTTGGGCTGAGGGGCCCAATTTGCGGGTTGGTCTTGGGGACGTCGTAGTAGCCCTTTGACAAGCGACGGATCGAGCCGTCTGCGGCCATGCGCCGGAGGGTCTCCCGGACGGCCCGATCCGAGCCGAGCCGCTGGCGGACCAACTCAGCAGGGGTAAAGACCGTCCCAGGCTGGAGCCGCCCAACGTACCGTCGGACCTGCCCAGCCGCCGTTTTCGCCGCCATTTGTGGCATTATACTACAGAAAAACGCCACATATGCCCGGCAGGGGTAAATTTAGAAAATATGCAGCTGACGTAGCCTGACTACGATTGAGGCAAATAACCTAAATTGAACTTATTTAGAACATCTGTTATTGTCGTAGTGTGGCTACGTCCGACGCAAATAAACTAAAGGTCCTTACGGAGCACCTGACCCCCGGTGCCCCCCTCACTAGTAACGATCTTGGAAAGCTCGGCATATCTGCGGACCTCGCCACGCACTACGTGAAGGCCGGCTGGCTGACGCGTCTTACCCGCGGGGTCTACGCCAAGCCGGGTGATGAGCTCTCCGTTCGCCCCAGCCTTTTCGCGCTTCAGCGGACCCACGCCGATTTGTACGTAGGCGGGAAGACCGCCCTCGATTGGTACGGCTACCGCCAATACATAGCGCACCGCCCAATCCTGCATCTCTATAGCTGGTCAACGATCCCGCGGCTACCAAGTTGGTTCACGAAACGCTTCACAGTCGCATATCACCGCAAGCGGCTCTTCCATGAAACACCAAAGCATCTGCTTTTCGTGGGGCCGTTCGAAAATCGTATACACGAGCCCAACGTTGCCGAGCCCGAACGCGCTGCTCTCGAAGTTCTCAGCGAAGTCGGCGTACGCCAGCTGCTCCAAGAAGCCCGCGAACTTCTCGAGAGCACCTATACGTTTCGAGCCAACGTACTTCAAGAATTGCTGCAGAATTGTACGAGCGTCAAAACCGTGCGCCTTTGCCTACAACTTGGCAAAGAGCTCTCACTGCCATGGGCCGAAAAACTCGACGAAAGTATCTTGCCGAAAGGCAGTAGCAAGGCATGGGTCTCGAACGGGCCGGAGGGCATGCTGGTTCTCAAATGAACGAAACATATCTCGCGCAAGCCCGTCTCCTCGCTCAGATCGCCCCACTCGTCCTAACTGACGATACGTTCGCCCTTAAGGGCGGAACCGCGATCAATCTCTTCGTGCGTGATATGCCCCGGCTTTCTGTCGATCTTGATCTCGCTTTCCCCGATTACGCAATGGCTCGCGACAGCGCGCTACGCAAAATTGGCGATGCACTCGCCGCAGCATCGGAACGCCTAGCCAAACACGGGTTCGACGTCCATCCGGGCGCGAGCGTAGAAGACACTAAGCTGCTGGCGCGTCGCGACGGTCTGCTCGTGACAGTCGAAGCAAATCATGTGATCCGCGGAACCGTAGGGCCGGTGCGGTCGGCCTCGCTAACGCCAAAAGCTCGTGACACGCTGCGTGTTGACCTCGAGATACCCGTGGTCTCCTTCGAAGATCTCTACGGAGGGAAACTCGTCGCGGCAATGGATCGGCAACACCCGCGCGATCTTTTCGACGTGATGCAGCTCTTTGAGAACGAGGGACTTACGCCGGGTATTCGCCGCGCGTTCGTCATCTATCTTGCGTCACATCCTAGACCCGTACATGAAGTGCTTAATCCAACGCTGAAGGATGTGAGCAAGGAGTTTGAAACGGCCTTTCAGGGGATGACCACGGATTCGACCGAGCTAAGCGATCTCGTCGCTGCGCGCGAGCGAATGATCGCGACGCTACAAAGCAGCCTCGACCAGAACGAACGCGACTTCCTCCTGTCGCTCGTTTGCAATGAGCCAGATTGGGGAGCGCTCGACATTCCTAACCTTGACAAATTTCCCGCGATTCGATGGAAGCTCCAGAATCTAGCGCACCTTCGTCAACTTAGCCAGCAACGGTACGACGACCAGTACGAGCAGCTGGTGGCGCTGCTCAAGTAGATGCTACCAGCCATCTTT
>JAKAPO010000062.1:0-7628 GCA_021807065.1 bacterium | reverse complement strand
GCCATCTTTGCATCGGGAACGACTCAATGCGAAAGGGTCGCTCCTCAAACGCTGAAGACGGCGTCGCGAGGCTGGAACCAGTTGTTCCCCGGTCCCATGTCGTGAGCGAGCGTCTCGGCCACGCCGGCGTGCGGATCACGCTGGAGATCTACTCCCATGCCCTTCCCTCCATGCAGAAGGAGGCTGCCGCGGTCATGGGACGGCTCCTTTCTGGGGCCATACGCAAGAACAAGAACCAGGATTCAGCGAGCGTAGAAATGGGCGTACGCGTTGCGTGACCCGACAGACCACGCACCAAGCAAGCACAGAAAACCCTTGATATATAAGGGTTTCTGGATTGGGCAGGGGTGGATTCGAACCACCGTAACGCTTTCGCGTGCCAGATTTACAGTCTGGTGCCATTAACCACTCGGCCACCTACCCGCGTCAGGATTCGCCTTGTTTTATGCGGGTTTGCGCCACACCGCCTTCACCGCCTCGATCTCCTTTGCCCACCGCGGTTGCCATTCGGTTGCCGTGCCGCGAAAAACCCCCTCGCCAAACCCAGGAATCAGCCCCGCGGGTTCGCCCCACTCGCGAGACGCTCCTGGGCACCCGCGAGGGCGCTGGCCGCGACGGAAACCGCGCGCTCCTTCCCTCCGGCGACGACGTGGCCGTAGAGGTTCAGCGTCGTCGACGCAGCCGCGTGCCCCAGAACGGCCGCGACGCTGCGAACGTCCGCACCGTCAGCGAGGGCCCAGGTCGCGACCGCATGCCTGCACGAGTGCAGCGTTACGCCGGATATGCCGAGCCGCCGCGCGATCCCGGTAAATGCCTTCGTTGGCGCTTCGAGGTCGCACGGCTGCCCGTACTCGCCGGCGAACACGAATCCACCGTCCTCGTAGAGCGAACCCGCCGCGAGCTTCTCGTGCGCTTGCCGTACGCGCACGGCTCGCAGTGCGTCGATCGCAATTGGCGCGAGCGGCACGCATCGCTCACGGTTCGTCTTGGTAGGCTTGACGTAGTATCCGCCCCGGTGGTCGTCGGCGAGAGCCTGACGCACCGTAAGCATGCCGCGGTCGAGGTCGACGTCGGACCAACGCAAACCGAGCAACTCGCCGCGACGCATGCCCGTCGCGATCGCAACCGCGAAGAACGGATGGAAGCGCGTTCCCTCAGAGGCCGAGATGATGCGCGCGGCTTCTTCGGTCGTAAGGGCGCGGGCCGACGACGGACCTAGGCGCGGCGGCTCGACGTGGCGCGCGACGTTGTGCTCGATTAGGCCGAGGCGTTCCGACCACGAAAGGACGCGATGCAGCATTCGATGGACGTGGTGAATGCGGCACGCGCTCCTGGGCTTGCCGCGACGGCCTGGCGATCGCGCTAGGTCCGCGTAGAGGTTCTGCAAGTGCGCCGCCCTGAGTTTGCCTAACGGAATCGCTCCGAGCGTCGGCGCCGCGAGCACTCGCCAAAGCTCCGAGTAACCGGCAACCGTTCCAGGTGCGAGACGCGATTCCGCGTCGTGCAGGAATCGCCCGACAACCTCCGCGAGCGTGACGTTCCCAGGCGACAGGTCGATGCCGCGGTCGCGTGCGTCAAGCGCCTTGCGTTCCGCGGCTTCCGCGTCCTTGCGCGTGCGGTAGGTGCCGATGCTCTTACGCCGGCGCGCGCCCGTCGCCGACGGTTCGAGATCGACGAGGACTGCGTAGCGGCCACTTTTGCGACGATAGATGCTCATAAGGTCCCCCTTCGTTGGAACTTGGACGGTACAGACGTTTTCTTGACCCGCCTCGCTCGCGGAGCTGGCTTGGCGCCGCGAGCAGCCACGGCTATTTCATCGGCGGTCTCCGCGAACTGCTCCAGGATCGCGTGAATCGCACCTAGACAGCGCTCCGGTTCAGCCTCGCTAAAGCGCGACGTTATTACGGCCTCAACCCATAGGGCAAAGAATTCGCGTGCACGTTGAATCCTGGACTCGTTGTCTGCGCGCAAGTAGGGTTCTAGCGAGACGCCGTACTGGCGAAAAACCGTAACCGCCTCGTCGATGGAAAGCCTATGCGGTGCCGTTCCTTTGAGCCGGGAAAAGATGTGTCTACCGCGCGCAGCTGCGAGATCGATGAACAACGCGAGCACTCGACCCTGCTTGAGGGCTGCTTTATCGAGTGCGGCTTGGATCGCGCTTGACGATCCATGAACAAAGTAGGGGTCTAGGTCCCCCAGAAGCAGCGCCAGGGCTTCCCACTGAATATCAGAGTCTTGAGCTTTCAGTAGCCCATCGCGCAGCGCCAGGGCGAGCAGATAGTCGCGTACCTCCGGCACGTCTACGAGCCTCGAAACCTCTCGGTTGATGCGGCGAACGGTCTCGGGATCGGGTCGTCTCCCGTGCAGGTAGTAGTGCACGCGCGCCTCGCTGAAGCCCAATGCCTCAGCGAGCCGCACTGCCTTGATTTTTCTGGCCTTCAGGATTCCGCCGACCGCGACTCGCCAGCTGTTAAGACGCACTGGCTTTACCTTAACGCTTTCGCAGCGTATAGTCAAGGAACCATGAATAAGAACGCTACGCCGCTGGCGGCCACGGCTCTGCTCGACTACCCGGCCGCCCAGGCTCACCTGGGCGGGGTGAGCCGATCGATGCTCAAGACGCTCGTCGGAAATGGTGACCTGCACGCCCTGAAACTTGGACGCCGAACGATGTTTCGGCGAGACGAGTTGGACGCGTTCGTCGAGCGTAGATCGAACGTGACGACCGCATGAAAAACGCGCCGCTGAGGACGGCGCGCTTCACTAGCCGACCACGGACTTACGCAAGCGCGCATGCCGGCCCTTTACGCTCGTCCATCGCTGATCGCGTGACAGTCGCGGAAGTTTTGAAGATTGCCGGATGGTCGGCGCCGAACCGCCGAGGCTTCCTCCTGTGCCCGCTCCACACCGAGCGCACGCCCTCATTCCACGTCGTCGCGGATCGCGGCTGGCGCTGCTTTGGGTGCGGCAAAGGCGGCGGCATTTTCGATCTTGTCGTAGCGCTCGGATTGGCTCGCGACCGCGCGGCCGCCGCGAAGTGGTTGGAGCGCGTCGCACAATGAACGAGCTTGAAAAACTCGCCGCCCTAAAGCGCCTTCCCATCGGTTTCCTGTACAGGGCTGGCTTCTCAGAGAACGGCTCCGGCATCCTCATCGACTACGGACCTGAGGCTCGCGCTCGCATCCGAAAGCACGCGTCGTCGGCGCACCCGACGTTTTGGATCAGCGATGACGATCGGCCGATGCGAGTCTTCGGACACCGCCTAGTTCCGTACATGGGCGAGAAGCTTGGACCCACGCTTCTCATCGTGGAGGGAGAGACCGACGCGGCTACCGCGATTCTGCACGGCCGCGCTTGCATCGGAATCCCCGGCAAGACGATGGTGCACGTTATCCAAGGCGAAGACGTGGCGCCGTTCGCGCGCGTTATCATCGTGCGCGAACCCGGCGCCGAAGACTTCACAGCCGCCGTTGCAAAGCGCCTACGCGAGCTAGGTTTTGCGGGAGACATCTCCGAGTTTTCGCTCGCGCCGCACAAGGACCTTAACGCGCTTCACGTCACGATCGCTAATGAGGCGTTGCAAAAAGGCGAAGAGGTCTCGCAAGAAGTGCTCGATCGATTCGCCGCAGCGCTCGACGACGCCGTTGCGCACGCCGCGCTAGTCGAACCCATGCAGGAGCCAGAAGGGGCGCTCGACGGCAACCTGGTCGAAGCCGGCGAGACGCTGCTCGCTGCCGTCGAGCAGTATATCAAGCGATTCGTCAAAATGGGCGAACATGAACTTATTGCTGTTGCGCTCTGGGCAGCGCACACCCATGCTTTCGAGGCTGCCGAGGCGACGCCATACCTGCAAACGATTTCCGCCGAAAAGAGCAGCGGCAAGACTCGCCTTTGTGAAGTTCTCGAACTCATCGTAGCTAGGCCATGGTTTGTGGCGAGGACGACGCCTGCCGCGTTATATCGCAAGATCGCAAGTGAGAAGCCGACACTGCTTCTCGACGAAAGCGACGCAGCGTTTAAGTCCGGCGACGAGTACAGCGAAGCCTTGCGTGGCATTTTGAATAGTGGCTACCGAAAAGGCGGGAAGGCGACGGTGTGCGTAGGCCAGGGTGCGAAGATCGAGGCGCGCGACTTCGCAACGTTCTGCCCCAAGCTCATCGCGGGCTTGCGCTCACTGCCGGACACAATAGCGGACCGAAGCATCCGCATCGAGTTGAAACGCAAGATGCCGGCCGAGCGCGTCGAGCGTTTCCACCCGCGCAAAATCAAGGACGAATCAACGAGCCTGCGCGATCGGCTGGCGGCGTGGGGCGGGGCGAGGGTCGATGCGTTGAAGCAAGCCGAGCCACAACTACCCGATGAGCTTTCCGATCGAGGTCAGGACATCTGGGAACCGCTCCTCGCGATTGCCGATGACGCTTGCGGCGAATGGCCGCAGAGGGCTCGGGCCGCAGCGCGTGCTCTTTCCTCTCCGGGCACCTTCGAGGATGAGTCGCTGGGAGTGCAGCTTCTCGACGGTATTCGGAGCATCTATGAATCCATTGGTCGCGATCGCATTTCCTCGGCGGAGGTCGCGCAGCGCCTTAACGACGACGAAAACGCGCCATGGGGCACTTTGGAAAAACGACCATTCGATGCAAGAACGCTGGCGAAGCTCTTGCGAAGGTACAAGATCAGGCCGAAGCCCATGCGTATCGGAGACGACGAGCGGGCGCGGGGCTACGAGCGCAGCGACTTCGATGATGCCTTCGCTCGCTATCTACCCCCCTTTTGAGCGTGACAACCGTGACAATCCAGAATAATCAAGGGTTTCCGCCGATACTGCATCCGTGACGCGAGGCGTTCTGTCACGCTCGCAGAATGCGCGAAAAGCTCGAAATGACGGGCTTGTCACGCTTGTCACAGACCAGCGTGGGGATACACGGGAGAGAGCGTAATGGACGAGATCATCAAACGCCGCAAGAAACGCAAGAAGCGCCCGGCTAGTGAGAACGCCGGCGGCGGGAAGAAAGGCGGGAAGGGTGGCGGAAAGCGTGGTTTGTCCGGCGGGGTGGCAGCGTGGAAAAAGCAACGGAAAGCTCGCCGAAAGACGCCACGCGGAAGGAAGCGCGCACCGAAGAAAGGTTGATCGCCTCTAACTCTCTTGCTCCGAGAATGGCCGCTTTCGGGATAGTGAATATGCCGCAGCCATGGGGATCGTCTTCCTCCGGGTCGGCGATATGCGCGGCGAGCGTGATCGCCTCTTTGTCCTGGCCGATGAGCCAGCCAACCGAAACGCAGTCGAGAGAACCGACACCCTCCCAGTCTCTAACAGGAATCCAATCGCTCCCCGGCTCCGCGCTATCAAGCCAGAGAACCTCAACGAGAGGCCAGCGCATAATGCTTTCTCATACCACACCGGAGCCGAAGGCGGGAAGTGGCGCGATTCGCGGACGCATCCTACGCACAGATCGGTCACGAGCCAGCGTACCGCCCTGCGGCGGGTGACAAGAGCCGCCTCCTTTAGATGCGTTCGATTCCGTCGTAGCGGGTGCAGCTGGTACACGGTCATGCCTCGACGACCGGGAGTCCGTCGAACAGGCGAACGGTGCTGTAGCGTTCGGCTAGGCGCTTGCGGCGCGTGTACCAGGCGAGTCTCTTGGGGTCGTTACGGACGCGTCGTGGGGCGGTGCCGTGAATTCTTGGAGGAGGGCGCTTCAGGACGGCAAGGGCTTGCGGGCTAAGGCGCCAGCCTGATTCCGGGCCGGCGTCGTGGAGGCGGACGAAGCCGTTAGCCTGGAGGCTCAAAAGAAGGCGGTAAGCATTCATCTTGTCGCGTCCTAGGCGCTTGGCGACGTCGGCGCTAGAGGGCCACGCGCCGTGCTGTTTGGCGTAAGCGTAGACCAGCCACAAGACTTTAACGCCACGATCGGTGAGCATGATTGCAGAGAATTCTACCACATGGGAACGACCGGCGAGATTTCGGCCCTGCCGCCGCATGAAGGGGCGTGTCCTCCAGAACTAAGGCGAGCTCGAAACGGCGCCGCCGAGCGTTTGCGTCAGTACGGCTTGAGCCCTGCGATAGTCCGCGCTCAAACGGCTGATCCACCACTGATGGTCGTCGGTGATTCTGGCAAAAGCGGCATCGGCTTGCGTCCCTCGTTCGTTCGTGCTGTCGGTGAAATGCGGGATCGACGAAAAATAGCCGCCGTTCGATATAGCCTCTTGGATAGTAACCCGAAGACTGGCCGCGTCGCTCGCCGTCGCATACAGCGACTCGCTCTCGTCGGTGTAGTACGCATTCAAGTCGGCGCGGTAGGGGGCAAGAGCGGCCCACCCGTAGATGGTGGCGAAGCCGCTAATCTGGTCGGAGATGGTGGCACGCAGGGCGTCGACTGCGGATTGCTCGGTTGCGACGGCATGCTGGACTTGCGCGGTCCACCCGATGTCGGCTTGCAGATCCGATGAGGGTGCGGTGAAGTCATCCTGGAGTCCCTGGTACGCGCTGCCGATGGTCGCATCGGCCGCGTTCATGGTGGCGAGATCGGTAATGACGGCACGGTCCAGTGCGTGGACGGCTTCGAACGCCGCTTTGTACCGGGCGAGGCTTGCTCGCGCGGCCGCGATCTGCGAATTACGCTCTGCTACGCTGTGGGTCCAGACTAGGCCGCCTATTATGGCGGCTACGAGTAATAACGCTACGCCCGCGAAGAAACTGGGGCGCTTGAGGCCCGGCATACGCGCACCTCCAGCAGCTCGGATTCTGCGGCCAGGCACCATGCCCTAGGTCCGCCGGCAAAGCCGAATCGTCGAGGCGTGAAATCGCTACGCGTCCGTGGACCGCGTCCTGGAGCGCCGTTTGCGCCCTCCCGGCCATAAGAATCTCCGCGCCTTTCGCTGGTGCTAGTCAGGGCGAACGCGACGCGACGACGCCGTTAGGGATGGCGTTACCTATTGCGGCGAGGTGCTGGGTTCCGGCGGCGCTTTCCACTCCGTCCCGTCGGCGAAACGAACAGCCCGTATCGAGCACGAACGTCCGACGGCGGCAACTTTCCACGAGGTAACCGAGCCTGGTGCGGACGATCCCGTCCACGCAAAAAGTGTGTCGCCGATCCGAATAAGAACGAGGACGACCGCCTTCGTCGACGTGTTTATAAACGATACGTCAAAACCGGGTGCAGAAGGTCGTGAGAAAGCGCGGTAGACCTTAACCTCTGGCGAGCAGCCCTGCAATACGACCGGCGGAATGACGGAGGCGTTGGCCCGCACCGCGGCCGCAACGGCGAACGCAACCGCGGGGACAAAGACTAAACTGGTGCGCTTGCAACTAATCATGCGCTCCTCCTGGCTGCTGGATTCTCCAGGTGGGCGGCAGGCCCTAGCCCGCAGGATACCGCCGCTGGGGTGGCTCAAGGGAAACGCGCGAGCGCGAGCGGCCTTCACGTCGTACAAGTGCCCCGCTTCTTGCGCCGCAGGACATTCTTTTCCTAATTTTTTTTGGGGCTACGCAGGCGCAGGCTAGAATCAGTTTCGCAGCGCGGTCGCTGCCAGCGCTGGCAACGGGGGTTGCCACCCCCCCCCGCGCGTTTGCAGTGCGCCTGAGGGCCGTCCATCGGCATGGGCGATGTTCCATGACTCCCGCAACGTGC
>JAKAPO010000061.1 GCA_021807065.1 bacterium | reverse complement strand
GGGTAGCGCGATGGCGATGCGGAGGCCCTACTGCGGATGCTCGCAGGAAGCACCGGCCGCATTGAGCCGGCGGCACGTTCAGGCTTCCACCCGGGGAAGTGCGGGGTCATTCTCCTCGACGGCGTCCAGGTGGCGACCCTCGGCCGAGTCGATCCTCGCCTGGAACGCGCGCAAGGCTCGGGTCTTGCGCTATACCTCGGCACGGTACGTCTCGATCGCCTGCCCCAGCGCCCGGCGCCGCGCTATCGCCCGCCATCGCGCTACCCGTCCACCTACCGGGATCTCGCTCTATCGGTCGAGACAGAGGTAAGCGCCCAAGATGTCGAAAGAGTAACGGCGCAGGCCATCGGAGATATCTGTACGGCCGTGCGTGTTTTTGACGAGTATCGCGGCCCGCAAGCCGGATTAGGCCGGAAGAGTTTGGCCGTGCGAGCCGTGATGCGGCGTTTCGACGGAACGATCACCGACGAGGACGCGGATGCCGCCGTCGTTCGAGCCGTCGAAGCACTCCGTGAACGATTGGGAGCTTCGATACGCAAATGAATGGGTACATCGGTTGGCCTGACGTCGTGGTCGTCGCGATCTTGGCGATCGCGGCCATCAGAGGCTTTGCGCGCGGCTTGCTTGCGGAACTCGGCGGCGTTGTGGCGGTAGTCGTCGCACTTGCTGCGGCGCTCTACTACAACGGCATGCTCGACACAGGCTTGGCACGGGCGTTCAAAATGAACCCCGGCGAGGCGCATATCACCGGCGTCGTCCTGAGCGGTCTCGTGGTATACGGCGTCATCATGCTCGTCCTGTGGCTCATCGGGCGGCGACTTACGCTGCCCGTACTCGGCGCAGGCAACGCCATCGGAGGCGGCATTATCGGCTTGGCAAAGGGCGCGATCCTGCTCTGGGTTGTGCTTTTCATCGCGTTACTCTTCCCGCTCACGCAACAAGTGCGCGGCGATTTGCAGCGTTCCAAGCTCGTCGGAGTGCTGGCACAGCAGAACAAACGCGTGGACGACGCGATCTACTCGAAGCTGCCGCCAGCCGTGCAACCGTTCGTTCAACCTATCATCCAGCGGCAGCAGCTACAGCAGAGTCCGTCGCCTTAGCGTCTTACTTTTGTTGGACGGTTGACGCGGCGACGTGCGACGCCGTTGCGATGCATCGGCACGACGTTGCTCGCGCGCCGGCTTGCATCTAGAATCATCGGTGCGACGATGCGTTTACCCAGAGCTTGTTCGAATACTTCCGAAAGCTGCTCGACCGGCACGAACGTCATCGTGTCGCGCACTTCCTTGGGGATATCGTCGAGGTCGACTTCGTTGCGCTTGGGGAAGAGAATCTTCGTTATCCCGGCCCGCTTTGCGCCGAGCACTTTCTCCTTGAGACCACCGATCGGCAGCACTTGACCCGTGAGCGTGATCTCGCCGGTCATCGCGAGCGCGGGATCGACTTTGATACCGGTGAGCATCGACGCGATCGAACTAGCCAGCGCCACGCCCGCTGACGGCCCGTCCTTCGGCGTCGCACCCGCCGGAACGTGGATATGCAAGTCGTGCTTGGCGAAGTAATCGTCGGGCAAACCCAGCTCGTGCGAGCGCGAGCGTAGGAACGAGACCGCGGCTTGCGCGCTCTCCTTCATCACGTCGCCGAGCTGTCCGGTCAGAACGAGCTTGTCGCGCCCGGGCATCGACTGCGTCTCGATGAAGACGATATCTCCGCCCACCGGCGTCCAAACCATTCCGGTCGCCACGCCGACGGAGCCGACGCGCCTGCGCGCTTCGTTGAAAAACTGCTGTTTGCCGAGGTACTCGGCGAGGTTCTCCGGTTTTATCCGGGCTCTGAAGGTGGCATCGGCCGCGATTCTGCGAGCGACTTTGCGAAAGACCGCGGCGATCTGCCGTTCCAGGTTACGAACGCCGGCCTCACGTGTGTAGTCGGCGATCAGCACGCGCAGCGCGTGATCGGTAATCTGCACCTGCGAATCCTTCAAACCATTTGCGGTGCGCTGCTTCTTGAGCAGATAGCGCTTGGCGATCTGCATCTTTTCGAGTTCCGTGTAACCCGAAAGTTGGATCACCTCCATGCGGTCGCGCAGCGCAGGGGCTACGGAGTCGAGGCTGTTCGCCGTGCAGATGAAAAGCACGTGTGAGAGATCGAACGGCAAATCGATGTAGTGGTCGCGAAAGTTGACGTTCTGCTCGGGATCGAGCACCTCTAAGAGCGCCGACTGCGGGTCACCGCGAAAGTCGGCGCCAACCTTGTCGATTTCGTCGATCATCATGACCGGATTCTTCGTCCCGGCGTCACGCATCGAACGGACGATGGTGCCCGGCATCGCGCCGATATAGGTGCGGCGGTGGCCGCGGATCTCGGCTTCGTCCCGAACACCGCCCACGGAAAGCCGCACGAACTTGCGCCCCATGGCACGCGCGATCGAGTGACCGAGCGAGGTCTTACCGGTGCCCGGCGGTCCCACGAAACAGAGTATCGGTCCCGTCAAGCGCTTCTTCAATTTGCCGACGGCCAGATACTCGATGATGCGATCTTTGATCTTGTCAAGATCGTAGTGATCCTCGTCGAGGATTTTGCGCGCCTCGTCGATATCGAGGTGGTCGGCGGTCTCGGCGTGCCACGGAATTTGCACGAGCCAGTCGAGGTAGGTGCGAATGACGCTGTACTCGGGCGACGCTTGGGGCACGCGTGACAATCGCTCCAGCTCCCGCTCGGCAGCCTTTTTTGCCTCCTCGGGCATTTGCGCTTCTTCAATCTTCGTACGCAGCTCGTTGGCTTCGGCTTGCTGCGGATCGACCTCGCCGAGCTCTTCCTGAATCGCACGAAGCTGCTGGCGCAAGTAGAACTCGCGTTGATTCTTCTCCATCTCACGTTGGATATCGCTCTGAATCTTGTGCCCGAGCTCGACGACCTCGAGCTCCTTCGTGAGGAGCATCGTCAGCTTGCGCATGCGTTTGGCGGTGTCGCGCTCCTCGAGCAACGCCTGCCGGTCTGTAACTTCGAGCCGCATCGTCGAGGCAACGAAATAGGTAAGTACGTTGGGGTCGGTGATGTTCTGCACTTCCATCTCCATTTCGCGCGGCGCCTGCGGGAGATAGGAGAGAAGTTTTTGGAAGAGTCCGGCGAGGTTGCGTTGCATCGCGGTGAGCTCTTCGCTCTCGACGGTGTTGTCGGGCAGCTCGGTATAGGTGGCAACCAGATACGGCTGCTCTTGGGTGAACTGCTCGGCGCGAAAGACCTGTTGACCCGATACGATGCAGCGCAACGTTCCGTCGGGAACCTTCAGCATCTTCTGAATGACGCCGATCGTTCCGATGCGTTGCACGTCGTCAGGACCGGGGGTTTCGACCTCGCGGTCGCGCAAGACGCACAACCCTATGGGTTTGCCCTCGCGCAACGCCTCCTCGACGAGAGCGATGCCCGGTTTCTTGACGACCGCCAACGGAATAACGGTGCTCGGGAAGAGCACCGCCTCTTGCAGCGGCAATATCCCGATCGAGCCGGCGGCGGGATCGGGAACGGTTACCTTACGTGCGCGCATTTACCAAGCGTTCCTCTTGACGATCAATTGAATTTCGGTGCGGGTCGCCGGTACGTAGGATTCGCGCGCGATCAGAAGCGTGATAACGAGCATGCCATCGACGTACGTGGCGCTTGCATGGTCGTACTCGACCGGAACCGGCAGATGGATGCGTCTTGTAAACTCGCCGTAAGCGATCTCTTTCTGCACGAACGAGTAGAGCCGCGAGCGATCGGGTTTCGGCCGGCGGCCGGAGATGAGCAGATGCGCCTCGTCGATCTCGACGCGCAGGCTCTCTGGATCGGCGCCTGCGACGTCGACGGTGACGACGACGGCCGCACTCTCTTCATCGATGAAGACGTCGGCGCTCGGCTCGAAGCCGGCAAGGTGCGGCCGTATCATGAAATCCATCTCGCCTTCAAACCCCGCTCGTCAGTCCAAGGATTCGCACAAGGCGCTACCACGACGGATCGGGTAACCGGCGGCCCGGCGGCCAAGCGATGCACGGCTCGATGCGGATGTGGAGCGGACCATTCGCCGACTCCGGAATCTGCACGCGGAAATACTGCTGTGAACGGACCGGAACGCCGAAACGCATCGTCGGCGGGAACTGGCTGGGCTCGGACGGCGAGAGGCGCGTCGACGCCAGTACGTGGTTGATCTGGCGCGCATCCGAGGCCGACATGTAGTCCGGCGTACGCTGTCCCAGCCACTCGGTTCCATCGTGTGTGAAATAGACGAATCCGATCACCTCGCCTTGCGTCAACGTGTACGTCGAAATGACCTTGTCGATGCGAATGACCTGCATCTCGCGCACGAGCGGCGCCTGCAATACGCGTGGAACCGATCCCGGTGAATCGAGGCACGGACCGCTATTCAACACCCCATCGTCCTGGGTGGGTGCCGGCGCCGGCGTCGTCGTGGCGGGCGGCGACTGCGATGGAGGGGGAGCTTGGGCGAGGGTAACCGGAAAAAGGAGCAGGGAGATGATCGCGGCCAGTATCGTCATGCCTCAAGACTTCGCAGTGCCGAGCAGGATAAACCTTTGAACCGCTTGCTGCGTAGACTCGGCACGCGCGATGCCGCCCTCATCGTCATGGGCGGCATCGTCGGCTCCGGCATCTTCATGACGCCGTCGGTCGTTGCGCAGCGCGTTCATAGCACGGCGCTGATCGCCGCAGCTTGGGTTGCCGGAGCGCTCGTCGTGATGCTCGGGGCCTATCTCTTCGCGGAGCTTGCGGCGCGCAGACCTGCGAACGGTGGTTTCTACGCGTACCTCCGCGACGCGTTTCATCCGGTCGTCGGCTTCTCGTACGGTTGGACGCTGCTGCTCGTCTCGCAGAGCGGCGGCGCCGCCGCGGCCGCGGTGACGTTCGCAAACTATTTTTCCGCGGTCAGCGGCAGTCATATCGATCTGCGCCTGCTCGCTGCGCTCGCAATCGCATTTTTCACGATCGTCAACATGCTCGGCGTTCGTGCGGGAACGTCGATGCAGAATCTGTTGATGGTATTGAAGATCGTTGCGATCGGCGGTCTCGTCGTGCTCGGTCTGATAGCTCCGCACGCATCCACGAGCGCCCCGGCGGTTCCGCTCGCCACTACCGGCCTCCTCGCCGCACTTGGCTACGCGCTCGTCCCGGTGATGTTTTCATACGACGGGTATCAAACCGCAAACTTCATGACCGCGGAGCTGCACGAACCGCAGCGAACGCTGCCGCGCGGACTCGTGTGGGGGGTGCTGCTCGTTGTGGTGCTCTATCTGGCGGTGAACGCGGTCGATCTGCGCGTGCTCGGCGCAGCAGGTCTGGCGGCAACGTCGACCCCGGCGTCGGCAGTTGCAAGCGCTGCGCTCGGACCCGTTGGGGAGCGCGTGATGGCGGCGATCGTCGTGCTTTCGGCGCTCGGCTTCCTCAGCAACCAGATCCTCACGTCACCGCGCATCTACTTTCAAATGGCGGAGGACGGCGTCTTCTTCAAGTCGCTCGCGTGGATCGATCGGCGCACCCACGTCCCGTCGATCGCCATCGCCCTGCAAGGGATCGCAGCGCTGCTCATCTCGCTCTTCAACGGATACGGTCAAATCGTCAACGCCGTATCGATGGTGGATTTCGTCTTCTTCGGACTCGGTGCCGTTGCGCTCTTCATCTTTCGCGCACGCGACCGCGGAACGGCTAACGAGCGCACTCTGGCGACGATGCCTGGTCACCCGTGGACGACGCTTTTCTATCTGCTCGTCTTCGTCGCGCTCATCGTCAATATGACCGTATCTGCGCCTCGCGACAGCCTGATCTCGCTCGGCGTCCTGCTCTCGTCGGTTCCAATCTACGCCTTCTTCGCGATACGCCGCTCCCGAACGACGCCATCGTAAATCTGCCATCCCGAGCGAGCGGCGTGCGCAAGCACGGAGCGACGTCGAGGGAGGCGCCTCCGCGCACTGCGCGTGCCTCAACGACGAAGGAAGGCCGCGCCCCAGCGCGGCTAACCGATTCGTATCGTGCATTCGCTGGGATCCGCCTCCCTCGATGCCGTTCAGCGCTGACGCGCTTCACTCGCTCGGGATGATACAACTGACGTCGCTGATGTGGAAATCCCGCGTCCGAAGGACACCGGAAGCGATCTCCATCTGTCGTAGGTGGCCCCGCAGGGGCCATGGTGTACTCGGGATGACGGGTTACGCCAAAGGTGTCGTTAGCTTAGCGAACTCCTCGCGGCTAAGGCGCAGGTCTTCTTCGCGCAACTGCGCGAGCGGCGTCTCGCTCAGATGCTCGCGCTCGCAAAGATCCGTCTCTTTCGTGTCGACGTAGAGCAGCCCGGTCACGAGCTCGCCGCGCTCCCGCGCCTCGTGGATGGTCCCAAGAGCACCCATGACGTTCGTGGGATCGTAATCGCCGTGGAGTTTTCGCAGCAGTACGTGGGAGCCGTCCTCGAGTTCGATGCTCTGCACGGTTCCCGGCTCGTAGTCGACCTCGATCTCCTTGCCATGCATGATGAAATCGGGCGCGTGCAGCGCGAAGTCGTGCTCTTTGACGTACGCGTAGCTCTTGGTCGATCCGACGTGATCGTTGAAGGTGACGCACGGGCTGACGACGTCGAGTACCGCGGCTCCCTTGTGTGCGAACGCAGCTTGGAGCAGCGGCACCAGCTGTTTGCCGTCACCGGAAAACGAACGGGCAACGAACGTCGCCCCGAGTTCGATCGCCAAACCGCACAGATCGATTGCGGCGTAGTCGTTGATCTTGCCGTTCTTCTGTTTCGATCCGGCGTCGGCCGTCGCCGAGAACTGGCCCTTGGTCAATCCGTAGCAACCGTTGTTCTCGATGATGTAGGTACAGTCGACGTTACGGCGGATCATGTGGCAGAACTGCCCCAGCCCGATCGACGCCGTGTCGCCGTCGCCGCTGATGCCTAATACGAGCAGATCGCGATTTGCCAGCTTCGCACCGGTGGCGGCGGAGGGCATGCGGCCGTGGAGGCCGTTGAACCCGTGCGCCTGCTCCACGAAGTAGGCAGGCGTTTTGGAGGAGCAGCCGATGCCGCTCATCTTGGCGAGCCTATGCGGCTGCGCACCAAAATCGTAAAGCGCCTTGACGAGATGGTTGGTAATTGAGTTGTGGCCGCAGCCCGCGCAGAGCGTCGTCGGCAAACCTTTGTAGACGTCTCGTGGGAGCCCGATGATGTTGAGGTTTGTGGTAGTGCTCATCAGTATTTCAATCGGTGACGACCGCCGGCTCGAGCTCGGCGGCCTGGATGGGTTCGGCGATCGCGTGCGCGTCGATCGGCACGCCGTCGTAATGGCGAATCGAATGGAGCCGTGCGATCAAGTGCGCCGGAAGTTCGGCGCGCATGATCCCGTAGAGCTGGCCGTCGCGGTTTTGCTCGGCGACGTAGACGCGTTCGTGGCGCTCGATGAAATCTGCAACCGCCGGCGAGAGCGGCAGCGCGCGAACGCGCAGGTAATCGAGGCCCAAGCCATCGTCACGCAGGATGTCACGCGCCTCGACGACCGCATGGTGCGTCGTGCCGTATGCGATGATACCGACGGAGCAGTTGGCTTCCTCGGCGATCGGCTGCGGTACGCGCTGCCGGGCCGTCTCGTGTTTGCGGGTGAGTCGGTCGAGATTGCGCTGCCACGTCTGCGGGTCCTCCGAGTAGCGTGCCTGTTCGTCGTGTCCGGTTCCGCGCGTGAAGAAACCGGCGTTCTCGTGATGCGTTCCCGGCAGCGTTCGATAGGGAATCCCGTCACCATCAATGTCCCGATAGCGCCCCCACGAATCGAGTTTCGCCAGATCCTGCGCCGTCAGCACCTTCCCGCGATCGAACGGTTTCTCGGGATACTGAAGTGGCCGGCTCATCCACGAGTTCATCCCGAGGTCGAGATCGCTGAGCACGAAGACCGGCGTTTGGAACCGTTCGGCGAGATCGAACGCCTCCATCCCAAACGCGTACGCCTCTTCGACCGTCGCCGGCAGCAGCACGATGTGTTTCGTGTCGCCGTGGGAGAGCGCGTACGCGAACGCGACGTCGCCCTGCATCGTTCGCGTCGGCAGCCCGGTCGACGGCCCCGCTCGCTGAACGTCGAAGATCACGCCCGGAATCTCGGCAAAGTATCCGAAACCGGAGTATTCGGCCATCAACGAGAGCCCTGGGCCGGAAGTCGACGTCATCGCTCGTGCGCCCGCCCATCCCGCGCCAAACACGATTCCCGCTGCCGCCAACTCGTCTTCGGCCTGCACGACGGCAACGCGCTTCTCGCCGGTCTGCGGATCGACGCGATACTTTTCGGCGAGCGTGATGAACGCTTCGCAGAGCGACGACGACGGCGTGATCGGATACCATGCCGCCACGGTGCACCCGCCCATGATGCACCCCAGAGCTGCTGCGCGATTTCCATCTAGGAAGAGCAAACCCTCGGTCTTGCCGCTCATCCGTTCCACCCGGAACGTTTCTTGTTTGGGAAGGTGCTCGCGTGCGTAGCCGACGCCAAGGCGCACCGCATTCATGTTCGTTTCTACGGCGGCGGGTTTGCTGCGAAATTGCGTCCTAACCGCCTCGTCGACCGTCGTTTCATCGATGCCCAGCAACTCTGCAACGACACCGACGTAGATCATGTTGATAAGATACTTGCGCAGATCGGCGTTCGGGAAGTTTTTCTTGCCCATCTCGAGGAACGGCACCGCAAAGTACGTCACGTCGTCACGTTGGGTCTCGCCGCTCACCGGATAGGTGCTCTCGTGCACGATCATGCCTCCGGCTTTTACCCCGGCCACGTCTTCGCGCCACGTCTGCGCATCCAGCGCAACGAGGACGTCGACCTCGCGCGTTCGGCATTGATAGCCTTTCGGCGTCACGCGAATGTCGTACCACGTGGGCAATCCTTCGATGTTCGAGGGAAAGACGTTCTTGGGAGCTACCGGTATGCCGAGTCGGAAGATCGCGTTGCTCAGTACGAGGTTCGAGGATTGGCTCCCCGAGCCGTTGACGGTAGCAACCCGAATCGTAAAATCATTGATACGGCGTAGAGGCACGGTTCTACGATACTTCTTGACCGGTCTGGAGATTTCCGCGTGCTCCCCACGACGATAGTGAATCCTTACTACGGCCGAGCACCCTTCGGAACTCCTGGCAGGCGGCTAGATTTCTATGCGTTGCGCGCTGTAAGAAATGTAGCACCTGCCATGGCCGCAGTCGTGACCGGCGTCATCGTGGCAGCATGCTCGGGGCACGGTCTCAGCGGCGGTGGCTCGCCCGCGTATTGAGCGGTGTCATCCTCAGTCCTACGACTGCACCACGCGCATTCACGATAGACTCCGCGAGTAGAACGAGCGGAGTCGAAGGACCTCCGCAACTTCTTGCGTCGGTGGTTCGACTCCGCCCTCACTTCGTTCGCGCTACGCTCACCATGACACGTAGCGCAACGCGTTTCCCGCTCGACGGTTACATCATGTCGCCGTAGCCGCCCATGCCGCCGCCGCCGGCCATCGCCGGCTCTTTCTTCGGCTCGGGCTTGTCGGCGACCAGTGTTTCCGTCGTCAAGACGAGCGCGCCGATCGACGCCGCGTTTTGCAGCGCCGAACGCGTCACCTTGAGCGGGTCGATGATGCCGGACTTGAACATGTCGACGAGTTGTCCGGTCATCGCGTCGAAGCCCGTCGGCGATGTCTTCTCCTTGACGGAGTTGACCACGACCGAGCCTTCGAAGCCGGCGTTGTAGGCGATCTGCTTGAGGGGCTCCTCGAGCGCCTTGCGCACGATGTCGATGCCGATCTTCTCGTCGGCCCACGTTATCGGCTGGCCGTTGACCTTCGAGTGGTCGCTCAAGTACTTCTCTATTGCCTTGATCGCGTGCACGAGCGAGGCGCCACCGCCTGGAATCATACCCTCTTCGACCGCTGCACGCGTCGCAGAGAGTGCGTCTTCGATGCGGTGTTTCTTCTCCTTGAGCTCGGTCTCGGTTGCGGCACCAACCGAGATGACCGCAACGCCGCCCGCGAGTTTCGCCAGACGTTCTTGCAGCTTCTCGCGATCGAAGTCCGAGTCGGTCTCGTCGATCTGTTTCTTGATCATCTCGATGCGGCCTTTGATCGCGTCGGCCTTACCCGCACCGTCGACGATCGAGA
>JAKAPO010000060.1 GCA_021807065.1 bacterium | reverse complement strand
CGGTGCGCGGCGCATCAATTACAACCGCGCCCAACTGGAGTACGATTTCTAGAGGCGGCCCGCGTTCGCGCGAGGCCTTCCAGATTCGTCATCACGGGCGATGTCAGGGAAACGCCACAAGAACTCGTGCCCGGCGCGGAGTATACTCTTCCCATGATAATTACGACGACGGAGAACGTTGCGGGTTACCGCGTGACGAAGGCCCTCGGTCAGGTTTTCGGGCTGGTCGTGCGCAGCCGCGGCTTGGGCGGGAACATCATGGCTGGGTTGCGATCGATTGTCGGCGGCGAGATCACCGAGTACACGCAGATGCTGGAAGACGCACGGCGTCACGCCACCGATCGGATGGTGGCAAACGCGCAGGCGATGGGTGCAAATGCCGTCACGATGATGCGGTTCGATTCGTCGGAGCTGGGTCAGACGATGAGCGAGATCGTCGCTTATGGAACGGCGGTGATCGTCGAAGCGGTTACGTGATGTTGCGCGCCGCGTTGATTGCCTGCGGCGTTCTGCTCGTTGCCGGTGGGGTGATCGTGATTCACGCTTCAGGGAGTGTGGGCTGGCCGGCGGCGGTGCAGCTTCTCCTTGGCGGCATCGTCCTGCTCTTCGCCATGCTTTTCGAGGCGCGCCGTTATCGTGCGGGCGAAGTGAGCAAGACCGGGGCGTGGGAACCGACGGGGGAGCGCTTCGTCGATCCAACGACCGGAAGGCTCACTGAAGTACGGTACAATCCTCAGACCGGCGAACGAGAGTACATCGAAAGCCACTGACGCAGCGGGTGGTCAGTTCCGTTCGGCGGTCTTGGGTCCGCAAATCGCAGAGCCACACTCGTACGGTATTCCTTGGCCGCGACGCTCGACCGCCTTACCGTGAAGTTCATCCTTCACGCAATCGGAACGTAGAGGGCGCCCGGCAGGCGGCCTGGAAAGAGATGGCGCCAACGCTTGCGGGGGCCGATGCCGGACGTTTTCATCAGTTACGCCCACGAAGACAATGAGTCGCCGCCCTATCCCACCAAGGGATGGGTGGAGCGTTTTTACGATGCGTTAAAAGCTCGGTTGAGCGCCCTACGGCGCGAGGAGAACACCTCCGTTTGGCTCGACAAGAGCGGGCGCGTCAGCGGTGCAACGGTCCTGACGCCGGCGATTAAAGGCCAACTCGCCGATTGCGGCGTCTTCGTGACGATTCTCTCGCCTGCATATCGCGGCTCCGCATGGTGCGCCGACGAGCTCCGGTTCTTCCACGACGCCGCGAGCAAGAACGGCGGCATGTCCGTGACGACGAAAGACAGCGAAATCTGCCGCGTCTTCAAAGTATTGAAGGTTCCGGTCAACGTTCCGGTGAGACCTGAAGATTTTCGCACCGGCATTCCGGAAGTCGACGAATCTCCCGGCTACACGTTCTTCCAGACGACACCGGACGGAACACCGATGGAATTCGATCCGCCGCTCGGCGAGAACTACTATGGGATCGAGTTCAGCCGCGCGGTGAGTAAGGTGGCAGCCGACATCAACCTGGTTCTCCAAGGGCTGGCAAGCACCAAGGCGGCCGCAGGCGGCCTTTCGACTCCGCTCGCTCAGGCACGCTACGCTCAGGGTGACAAAGTCGTCTATGTGGCGGACACGAGCTCCGACATCGCAGAGTACCGCGACCGCATTCGTCAAGAACTCGAGCAGTTTGGATCGACAGTACTGCCGGCGACGCAGCAGTTTCCTGGACCGTCGTATGCCGATCAGGTGAAAGGCGAACTCAAACGAGCGCGCATGGCGATACACCTCATCGGCAAGAACTACGGAATGATTCCGGAAGGTGCGAACGACTCGATCGTCGAGCTGCAATACAAACTGGCATTGGACGAGAGCAAGTCGCGTCCGGAGTTCAAACACATGGTTTGGATGCAGCCCGGAACGTTAGGAAGCGACGAGCGCCAGACGCGCTTGATCGCATCGCTGCAGAACGACTCCCAGTTCAAGATTGCGACATTCGAAGAGTTCAAAACGCTCGTTCACGACGCGCTGACGCCGAAGCAGGAGCCGGAAGCGGCACGCAAGAGCAACGGCACGGCCAAGGGTGTCTACCTCATCTTCGATATCAAAGACAAGGAGACTGCCCGCGACGTCGACGGCTGGCTGCGCAAGCGCGGTTTCAAGGTTTGGAAACGCACCAGCGACGAGAGCGAGAACGATCAACTGTCGATCGAGCTGCACAAAGAACGCCTGGAAGTGAGCGCAGGCGTGCTGATCTACTACGGCGTAGCGAAGGATAGTTGGTTGCAGTCGATGCTGCTTCGTCTCGAGAAAGATTTCGCACTCAAAGAGATCGGGCGCAAACCGAGCTGCATCGCGTTCAGTGCTCCCGAGCCGCCGGACGTCGGCGATCCGGACATAGAAGTTCTTCCGGCAATTCCACCCGATAGTCTCGAGGAATTCGCCCGAATGATCGAAGCACGACCCGCTACGGCATGACGGCGCCGGCGTTCAACCCGTTCCCGGGTCTGCGACCGTTCGAAGACGCCGACGCAAAATTCTTCTTCGGACGCGACGAGCAAGTCGATCAGCTGCTCAAGAGGCTGCAACGCGACCAGCGTTTCGTCGGTGTGGTCGGTCAGTCGGGCTGCGGAAAATCGTCGCTCGTCCGCGCCGGCCTGCTGCCGGTGCTTTATGCGGGATTCATGGCGCGCGCTGGATCGAGCTGGCGGGTTGCGCTCATGCGCCCGAGCGATGCCGGCGGCGACAAACCGATCGAAAGCCTCGCGCAGGCGCTGGAAAAATCCGGCGCGCTGGAAAACGTTGCCGACGAGAAGGCGCTGCGCATGGGTCAGACGATTGCGACGCTGCTCGGCGGCGCCCGCGGACTGGTCGAGGTCGTGCAGCAATCGCGCCTCGCCCCCGACGAGAACATCCTCATCGTCGTCGATCAGTTCGAGGAACTATTTCGCTTCCGCCACAGCGTGGGGGCCGCGTACGTCTCGGATGAGGCGGCGGCGTTCGTCAAGCTCCTGCTCGAGGCATCGAAGTATCGCGATCCGGAAACGAGTACGCCCCTTCCGGTCTACGTGCTCATCACCATGCGTTCCGATTTCATCGGTGACTGTGCGCAATTTCGCAATTTGCCGGAGACGCTCAACGACGGCCTGTTCCTCGTTCCGCGTTTGACGCGCGATCAACTGCGCGAGGCGATCGAAGGACCGGTCGGCGTCGCGCGGGCTTCGATTGCGCCGAGACTGGTGAACCGGCTGCTCAACGAACCGGCACTCGGCGATAATCCCGACGAGCTTCCGGTCTTGCAGCACTCGCTCATGCGTATGTGGGACATCTGGGCTGCGAAGCATTATCCGGACCAGCCGTTGGACATCGAGGATTACGAGGCGACCGGCGGTCTCGAACGAGCGCTCTCGATCCACGGCGACGAGGTGCTGACGTCGCTCCCCGGCGACCGTCTGCGGATCGTCGCCGAGCGAATCTTCAAAGCACTGACGCAACGCGGAAGCGACAACCGCGGCGTGCGCCGTCCTTCAAAGGTCGGAGATCTCGTTGCAACTGCCGATGCGACGACAGAAGAAGTGAAGGGAATCGTAGACGCATTCCGCGCCCGCGACGTCTCGTTCTTGATGCCGGCGTCGCAGCGCGCGCTCGACGAAGCAACGGTCATCGATCTCACGCACGAAGCGTTGATGCGCAATTGGTCGCGATTGGCGAAATGGGTCGATGAAGAGGCCGAAGCGGCCAAGGAGTACCAGCGCGTTCGCGATGCCGCCGAGGAGCATGCGCGAGGAAGGGAGGCGTTGCTCGTTGATCCGCGCCTCTCGACTGCAGAGGATTGGCGCGACCGCAACCATCCAACCCAGGCCTGGGCGAAGCGCTATGGTGGCGACGTCGCGGCAGTTCTCGCTTATATAGAGGAAAGCCGCCACGCCGCAGACGCAGAAGCGGAACGGCGCCAGGAAGCTCACCGGCGCGAGGCGCGCGCGCGGCTCGTTCCGGTGATGGCAGCGATTACGCTCGTTGCCATCGTAGCGTCGATCTTCGCAATTGGTTTCGCGTCGGTTGCAGCGCAGCAGCGGAGCCTTGCCGTCGCCGCGCTCGGCGCGGCGGTGGCCGCGCAGAACCGCGCCGTAGCGGCGCAGAGCCGCGCGGTTGTCGCACAGCGTTTGGCCGAGAGGCGGCGCGTTCTCGCCGAAACCGCGGAACGGCACGAGAATCTCGCGCTGCAACAACTGCGAATCGCGGACAAGAGACTCACGGCCGCACTGACCAGGGCACAGGTCGCGGAAGCCTCGACCAACGCAGCCCGGGCACAGTTGGCCGTCTACGCTCAGCGACAGTCGGAGATAAACCGCTCGCTCGCATTAGCCGGCATAGACCACGCGCTCTACAGTTATGGAGGGAACAGAGGCAGCGATCGGTTAGCGAGCGGCGATAATCGAATCGCCGGGTTGATCGGAGCGGATGCCTATGCGGTCAGTCCCACCGGCGATGCGAAGTCGGTTCTGCTCAGCGCAGCCATTACGAGCGGCGCGATCGGGCGTGTTGCCTTGCCGCCATGGGACCTCGGTGCGATAACCGAGAGGGGACGCTACGTGATCGTGCTAGCGGGCGCGACGCAGCGGCGATACGCGGAACCCGTAACGGGTTCGCTCGTCAGCGTCGACGCGCTTACGCTCGCCGTGCTCGCGCGGCTGCCGCACGTGCGTGCGACGCTGATGTGCGGATTTGACTTGGGTGGCGGCGTGGCGATTGCGACGGGTTCGCGGATCCAGATCTATCGCGTGGCAAGCGACGGCGGCCTTTCCGCAAGCAACTCGCTGCGAACCGGAAACGTACGTGCGCTCGCCTGCGCCGGCGGTGACCGAGTCCTGTACGTCGACGATTCGAATACGCTGCTCGTCGCGAGTGCATCGAACGGTCGATCGGCGAGAATCGGACGGGTGACGGGAAATGCGAACGGAATCACTGTCTCTCCATCCGCACAACTTGCGGCGGTGACCACGATTGGTGGAAGCACCTATATCTACAATCTTCAGTCGCGGCATCTCGTGGCGAGGCGTGTGCTCTTCACCGATCCATCGCAAGACTGCATTCCCGCGGCTGGTTGCGGCAGCGCGCTGGCATTCAACTTCGATACGAGCCGGCACGAATGGGATATTGCGTGGTACGATGCCGGAGACGTACACGTCGAACCCGTGACGAGCACGGTTGACGACGAGTACGGATGTCCCGTCGACGCGTGCGCTCATGCGGCATTGACGTTCGAGGCGGGTGCGACGCTGCCTGACGTCGTCGGCGGCAAGCACGGAGTAACCTACTACGACAGCAGCGCGAAGCGATACAATGAGTCGTACGATGACGACGCAGGATCGCAGCGGCATCCATTGTTCGACAACGCATTCCACATGTACGTGACCCCGTACGACCCGAACGTAGCCGCGCAACAGAATCCCTTCGGCAGCGGGCTCGCGACAGAGTCGTTCCTCCCGGAGCAGGGCCCGCTCCTCGGCGTGGTGCCGGCGCAGCAGTGGAGCAGCCCTGGGCTCGTCGGGCACGAGATGATCATGGCAACGACCTCGGGCTTGATCAGCTTCGATCTCGACCACCTGCGGGCGAGTTTCAATCGCGCGTTCTCCCCCAGTTACCGCGTTCAGATACGCGATTCCGGTGACGGCACGCACGCCGTGACGTTCGACTGGAAGTCGGGGGTCGTGCGTGTGCTCGACATCAGGACCTCGCCGGCGAAGGTGCTGCACCAGTTCAGGGTCTCGCCTGTACCGGTAAACGAGAAGACCCATTTCTACACGTACGAGATGCAAGTCGGCTACGATCCGCACTCACAAATCGTGACGATGCTCTCCTACACGCCAAGAAACGTCGTGCTTCGTTTGGCCAGGTACTTGGCGGACGGTCATCTCGTGCACGCGATAAGCGGTGCAATGCTGATGACGCATGCCCGCGCCCGAGTGGGATCGATCGTGGAATTGGAGCTGACCGACCGCGGCAACTACGTCGTGATGAAGCTGGAGGAGCCTGCCCCGGACGTCATCATGCGCGCCGACGGCTCGCGCGTTGGAAGCGCGTACTCGATCGACGGCGTCTCAAACGACGAGACGACCGCGATCGCCGACGATCGCAGTAACGATCACATCGAAACGATCTATCGTCTTCCGCAGTGGTCGGTCGAAGGGTTGAATCCGGGGCTCCCGGCGAGTGCCGAGTACGTGAGCATGAGTCCGAACGGCCAGACTATAGCCTACGCGACGTACGACACGAGCGCGAGCACGTACTACCTGCATCTCTACGACGTTCCGTCGCGAATCACGTACAGGGTGACCCTGCCGCTACCACCGGACTTGGCGTCGTTCCGCGGAATAACGTTCAGCGCCGACAGCCGGTACTTGCTCGTGACCTACAACGATACGTCGAAACCCAATCCCGATCACGTTCTGGGAATCTACGCGATGGATCCGCATACATGGACGCGCGCGGCATGTCTCATGGCAGGACGTCCGCTCACGTCTGCGGAGTTCCACGCGCTCGTCGGACCACAAGTGCCGTATCGCAACGGCTGCGCGCCGTACGCCGACCAAATGTACCGCTGGTAAGGTTGGTCACGCCGTTACGTGGCCCTCCTTTTTGTCATCCCGAGCGAGTGCACGCGAGAGCGTGAGCGACGTCGAGGGAGGCGCCTAAAGACTCTTGTCCGGCCGCAGCAAACTAGGCTCGAGAAACCCTTCGAAATCTTCGATGGAAACGTCACGCTGCGCGGCGGCTCGGCCGACGCGCTCCAACTCATCGAGGTGCGTGAGATCGTCGAGCGGCTGAACGTCTTTCGGATCGATGTCGGTGATGCCGAGGTCGCTCAACCCTCGCTTCGATAACTCGACATTGTAGCGCGCGTAACTGAAGAGTTTGTTTGACAAAGGGGCATGATTGCCGACGAGGGCGCCGACCTCGGAGTCGATTTCAGGCAGATTGGAGGCCGGCCGAATCCTTCCAAAGATACGGCAGAGAAGGTCCTGTTCAACGGCCGCGCCAAGCATGAGAGCGGCAGGAACCGACTGCGCGTTATACAGCAGGTTCATCTCACGCGGTTTGAGGTTGAGGTTCGCACCGTCGTACTGACCCGTTCCGACGGAGATCAGCAAGAGATCCCTCTCGCTCGCCGGCCAGCACAAACGGTACTCCGGTAGCGTTGCCATCAAGAAGAGTTGAAATGCGGGATTGTTGTAGACGGTCAATCCTCCGTCGGTGAACGTAAAGGGCTCGGTGCTGCCGGGAACGAGAAACGACTCCGCCGGAAAGTAGACCGGTGCGGCGGTGCTCGCACGAATGATTCGCCAGAGGGGAATGTCGAGATTCGTTGCTTGCTTGTGGCCATCGGGTCCAAAGCGAACGTTGTACTTCGCTCTTGGATTGTTGGAGAGCGGCCAGGGTGAGTCGGTGCTCGCGTTGCGGGTGACGGCTAAGAACAGCGTACGTAGCTTCTCGGTACCGAACGTGGTCAGCGCTGCCTCGGGAGCGTCCTCCGCGAGCGGATCGTGAATCACCTCTTTGATCTCCCGCTCGAGCGGAACCGGATCGTACATGGCGCGATAGATCAACTGGCCGATGATGCCTGCCATCGCCGAGATCGGGCCTTTCGTTCGGCGTGCAATGCGCTGAAATGCATTCGCCGTGAACATCCTTCGCGCGCCAGTCCGGTAGAAACGGCGAATCTCGTCGGCGGAGTAGCCTAGCGAGATGAGCCCTCCAACGATTGCGCCCGTGCTCGTTCCGCCGATGTAATCGAAGTATTGCGAGAGGACGAGGCTCGGCCGCCGGAAATGCTCGCGAAGCAGCGCCTCGATGCGCGCGACGAACTCGACGGCGACGAGGCCGCGAATCCCGCCGCCGTCGATCGAGAGCAATTTCTTCGGACCGGCCGCGTTGATGATCGGGTCGAGATGGCTCACGCAAATTCCTACACGATGATGACCTTAAGGGGACGATCACGGCGCATGACGAGCCAGTCGGCATGTTCGACCAGCGCCGCCCGCCCCAGCTCGAGGAGAATCTCTTTTGGATCGCCCGGGCCGCCGCTCTCGACCTGACGCAGATCCCGGAACGCGGAATCGAAGATGCTGAACATGCGCCCGTAACGCCGAGCGTTTCCCCCAAGATTCTGGCGCTCTTCGTAATGGGTGAAGAGCGCGGCCAGAACGGCCGCCAGAACGAACGGAACGGTCAGCAGGTCGTTTAATATATGCGAACGGAAGCCGAAGAGAAGCAGAATGCCCGAGACGATCGTGCAACCGACGCCGAGCGTGAGCGCAACGGCAGAGATTGTGTCGAGGCGTTCCTTGGCGCGCGCCTCGCGACGACCGGCGTCGCGGTAGTATTCCCACTGCGACTCCACCCAATTCCGACACACTGGGTGCCGGTACGAAGCCTGCGCGAACTCCCGGTCTTCACAGTACAAGAGATAGAAGTAACGCAGCACCGACCGAATCCATTGCAGCTCGTCGGCCTGCATCCGGAGGTACGCGTGGTCGACGAGCCGATGCCGTAATCCGGCGCAATACCATGCCGCCTGAACCCGTAGACCTTCAGCGATCGCCCGATAATCTTGATAACGGTTTTCGTAATCGTTCTTGCGCGCCAGACCGTATGCTGCGAATGCGACGCCGAGCGCGGCGACTTTGAGAATCGGGTGAAGGTGACCGATGACTTGAATCGCGGCTGCGAAGAACGCGCATGCGAACAAAACCATCTGGAAGAACTGCGTGCGCCGTTGGAGACGGTTCGCCGCGGTATCGGTCCGCTGCATGATTTCTTCGATACCGGAGTCGGCGGGGCCGGGTCGGGTTCTCGTGATATCGACGTTGTAAGTGTCGATGTGCGCCAGCATCGCCGAAAAGTATCGCGGCGCGGCTTCTTGCGGGCCCATTTCGCTTGGATAGAGACGTCGGGTCGCATAGGCATCGGTGGGACGAGGCGCGCTGCCGTGTGGCGTCACGATGATTTCGATCGGTCCGGCGTCAGGTTCCCTAGATCGCATCTCGATGACGTCCGCGGTTCCGCCCGCCCCGCGAGAGCTGACGCCGTCCCAAAACGCCACCAGCAGCTGGCTATACCGCGCGATGAACCGGCCGGTGGCGATGTAACCGTTCTCCCGCGTCTGAGAAGTCACCGCAGCACGCGCGCATCTGGCGAGCAAGGAACGGAAGCGCTCGAGTCCGGATGGCGAGAAGTCCTTTTCGTACTCCTCTACCGGCATTGGAAGAGCGGCGATGACGGGAATGTTCCGCGACAACGCCTCTTCGGCCGCCAGAGAATCCGCGCCGCTTGCGAGGCCGGAAAGCACGAGGAGCGGCGAATGCGGGCAGGCGCGGGCGAGCGTCTCGAGCACGCGCGCAAACGACGCACGCAGCGGCGCTTCATCTTCGTTCGCGATATCGCGATGGCCGGTCACGCCGACGACCAGCGAGAGGCGGTCTTGCGGAATCGATGCCATGCCCTTTCGTTTTCCCTAGGGCAGGCTCGTGCACGGTTGCTCGCGAATTTCCCTGCCGTGTCCGTTACGGGCCTTCGCAAACTGAACGCCGTCCCTATCGTTGTCGGCGTCTTTAGTTCCGGCGACGCGCCAGCTCTTACGGACGCTGCCCTGAGCGAGCGATTCGGCGAGATCGTCGATCGCTTCGCAAAGGCTTACACTTCGACGCCGATCGTCGTGCTTTCCAGTCTCGCAACGCGACCCGATTTCGTTGCGGCGGAGGAGGCGATGCGGCGTGGGATATCGGTCGTGGCGTGCCTCAAAAAGCCGGCGGAGGAGCACGAACGGGATTTTTCGAGTATGGCGCTCGAGCAACTCCGTTCGATCTTGGACCGTTGCTCCGGCACGATCGTCGTCGAGAACGTTGGATCGTTCATCGCCTATTACAGCGCGCTGCTCGTCACGTTTGGTCCGGGCGCACGCGGGTCGCCCGATGCCGCAACCGTTCCCGTCTTCGAGATCGATCGCCTAAGCGTTCGTGAGTTCTATCCCGAACGCCTCGGCGTGCTGAACATCGGCAAGAAAAAGAAGAAGCGCGCGGCAAGCGCGCAGCCGGGACGCGACGAATTCGAGTCGGCTCTACGTAATCTCGATCGCTTCAACTGCGACATCGCACGAGAAAGCATTCCGGAAGCGGAGGACGCGCTCGATGCATTTCGGCTGCGCGCGGACAGCGCTTCGAACAGGCTGCAGAAGTGGACGC
>JAKAPO010000059.1 GCA_021807065.1 bacterium | reverse complement strand
GCCGGCTCGTTCGATCAGTTCGGGAACGCTGCGGCTACAGATGAGGTTGTAGAGAATTCGTGCGCCGGGGCGATGCTTGAGCGTGTTCAGCGCGACGAGTGCCGTCACGGTGCTGCCGTCGACGAGATGCGCCGCGTTGTCGACGATGAACATCCGGTCCGCGTCGCCGTCGAATGCGGCGCCGAGGTCGCAACCGTGCCGCTTCACCGCCGCCTGCAGATCCGCCATGTTTTCGGGTTCGATCGGACTAGCGGGGTGATTCGGAAAACTCCCGTCGAGCTCGAAATAGAGCGGTGTGACTTCACACGGCAAGTATTTGAATACGTAAGGAACCGTCTTGCCTGCCATACCGTTTCCGGCGTCGATTGCGATCTTGAACGGTTTGATCGTCTTGGGATTCACGAAAGAGAGACAGTGGCGCGCGAAGTCATCCAACACGTCGCGCTGTCCGATCGTTCCGGCGCGCGGCGCCGGAGGGGGCAGTACGCCCGAAGCGATGCGGTCTCGCAGCACACCGAGGCCGGTTTCCAAGGAAATAGCTTCGGCATCGGCTCGGGTGAACTTCATCCCGTTGTAGTTCGACGGATTGTGTGAAGCGGTGATCATCACGCCGCCGTCGAAACCGAATTTCCCGACGGCGAAATATAGCGCGTCGGTGGAGACCAAGCCGATATCGGTAATGTCGGCGCCCGCCTCGCTTGCTCCCTTTGCAAAGGCATCGTAAAGCGCCGCTCCTGAGCTGCGCATGTCGCGGCCGACGACGATCCGGTGCGCGCCGATCAGCGGAACGAAGCAGCGCCCGATGCGATATGCGATATCGTCGTTCAGCTCTGACGGATAAATTCCGCGGACGTCGTAGGACTTGAAAATGTTCGTGTCGAGCCGCGACTGCATGACGTTAGGCTCCTTGGGTTCGGAGAGCGCCGACTGAAACCTTTGCCGCCTCTAACGGAACGTGCCGCAGCGACCGTCGTCTTCACGTTATTCCTGGTGGTCGTTCTTATCGTCGCCGTTCAAGGCGCGTTTCAAACGCGAGCAAGTATTGCCGACACGTTCGATCGCGTGGGTAAGATGCAACGCGCGCAAATCGACTTGCAAGAAATGCTACGGTTGCAAATCAACGAGGAAGATTCGGTACGCGGTTACGTCTTGACGAAGGATCCCTTTTACACGCAGCAGTACATGCTCAGCGCATTGTCGTGGGTCGCAAAAGAAAAGGCGGTGCACGATGCCGTGGTCGACGAGCACCTCGTGGACGCACTACGGATGCTCAATCAGTACGACAACGTCCAAAACGATTGGCGTCGCGAGGTCGCTCTCCCGTTGTTGGAGCATCCGAGCCGCGACGTCGCAGCGCTCGACAAGAGCAGCAAACTCTTCATCGACTTCCAGGCGCGGGCGGCCGACGCCGTGCGAAACGCGCTCGTTCGTACCAGCGTCGCGCTATCGCGCAGCACGCAAGACCAGATCAACAGGAGTTCGTACGTGCGAGCCTTTTGGTTGCTCGTCTTCGGACTGCTTGCCATTCTGTTCAACGCCTACGGTTCTCGGCTGACGCGAGAACTGGAGGAAGAGCGTACCGTTACGCGCGCGCTGCAACAGGCGTTTCGCAGCGATCACGTGCCGCTGCCGAACTGCGAGGTCGGGTCGAGTTACTTATCGGCGACCGGGCGTCTTCGCGTAGGCGGCGACGTCTTCGACGTTTTCAGGCTTGACGGCGGGAAGGCGCTGATCGTCATAGCCGACGTCAGCGGGAAGGGCGTCGATGCAGCCGCGCTGACGACCTTCGTACGCTTCACCGTTCGTGCGATCGCATTGCGCAACGAAGATCCCGCCGCGGTCCTCGACGAGTTCAATGCGGCGTTTGCCGACACTGTGCGTGACCCGTCTCTCTTCATCACGATGCTGGTGGGCATTCTCGACTGCAAGGCAGGATCGCTTACCTACGCGAGCGCCGGGCACGACTCTGCATATCTCCGCCGTTCTTCCGGCGTGCAGGCATTACCGGTGACAGGCCCGTTGGTTGGAGTGATGCGGGCGCCGTATACGTCGAAGACGATGATCCTTGCGGCGGGTGATACCATCGTGCTTGCTACGGACGGCCTTACGGAAGCGCGCACGCGCAGCGGCGACCTCCTTGGAGAACAGGGTGCGATGCAATGGATCGCGTCGGGACCGCCAGGGGCGCAGGCGCTTGCCGACGACATTGCGCGCCGCGTGCGCAGGCGCAGCGGAAATCGTCCGAACGACGACTTAGCGCTCTTGGTCATTCGAATAGGAGAGCCGGCGAGTGAGGCATAGCATTCTCCGGACGGCGGCCGTCGCAGTTCTCGCGATCCTTTGCTCGGCGGCGGCGATCGCCGCCTGCCACGTTCATCCGCGCGAGCGCGTCGTGCTCTTCGGAGTCGGCGACGATCCCGGAGTCTTTCTCTGGGACTCGCGCTTTCGGTTACGAGCTTACCACTCCACATCGTTCGACGAGGCGCAAGCCCTGCTACCGCACGCCCTGCTCCTGGCCGCCGGAACGCGCGCGATAGTCATCACGTGCTACCGCAACGACGTTCAGCCGAAATACAGTCTGTCGCCCGAAGACGCCGTCGAGGTCCGCGTTTTGACGGGGCCGCAGCGTGGGCGCACCGGTTGGGTCATCGGCGGCGACATTCAGGTCTTGGCGACGCGGCGCTAAACGCGCCTTTCAAACCAAAGGTCTTGACAACGGGAGCCATTCAGACTATCATTCTATAGATTACTAGAATGACAGCCCGGCATTTCAAGGACACCGTTTACGAGTATTTTTCGCGTATCGGCAAGGCGACGAGCAGTCCGAAGCGCCTCGAAATCCTCGACATTCTCTGTCAGGGGGAGAAGAGCGTTGAGGAGATTGCGAGGAATGCGCAGCTCGACGTCAAGAATGCGAGCGCGCACCTAAAAGTACTCCATGCCGCGCGTCTGGTCGCATCCCGGCGTGAAGGCAAACGCGTCTACTACGCCGTTGCCGACGCGACCGTGGCCGACTACTGGATGAGGACGCGCACGATAGCCGAGCAACGCTTTGCCGAGATCGAACGCACCGCGAAATGTTTCTTCACGGATCGAGAGATAATGGTAACGCTCGATCGTCAAGCGCTGTTGGGAAAGGCTCGGCGAGGTGAAGTCGTCGTTTTGGACGTGCGACCCCACTCCGAATACGAGCAGGGCCATTTGCCGTACGCCCGGTCGGTGCCACTCGCCGAACTCGAGCGGCAGATGGCAACGCTTCCGCGAAACAAACAGATCGTCGCGTACTGCCGCGGGCCGTACTGCGTGCTATCGGCCGAGGCAACCGACATGCTGAAAGAGCGCGGATTCCGAGCCGTACGGCTCGCCGACGGCGTCTTGGAGTGGCGGGCCGCCGGTGGTCCCATCGCGAGCGGCCCTGCATTCGGGGGATAGAGCGTCGTGACGACCTTGTTCATCCTCAACGATCCGCCATATGGAACCGAGCGCAGTTACAATGCGCTGCGCCTGGCCGGAGCGCTTTCGAAAACCGGTACGGAAATCTTCGTCTTTCTCATAGGCGATGCCGCTGCGTGCGCAAAGAGCGGGCAGCGCGTTCCTGCAGGCTATTACAACGTCGAGCTCATGCTGCGCGCGGTCGCGAGGAACAACGGCGTCATCGGAGTCTGCGGCACGTGCATGGATGCCCGAGGCATCAGCGACGACGGTCTTGTCTCCGGATCGCATCGCAGCTCGATGGATGAGCTGACGGCGTGGACGGCAAAAGCGGATAAGGTGCTGGTGTTCTAGTGGCAGCTCGTCCGGCGCACACGGCGTTGATCCTCGGCGGGGGCGTCGGCGGCATCGTCGTTGCGAACGAATTGCGCAAACGCGCGAAGGCGAACGACCGGATACTGCTCGTCGAGCGCAATCCGGTTCACGTTTTTGCTCCGTCGTTCTTGTGGGTTGCCGTCGGCACACGACGCCCCGATCGAGTGGCGCGGCCGCTGCGCGAGCTGCTGCGCCCGGGTGTCGAGCTGGCTCTGGGATCCGTGACGTCACTCGACCCGGCAAATCTCCGCGCCACGATCGACGGTCGAGGGATTACCGCCGATTCCGTCGTCATCGCCCTAGGCGCGGAGTTATCGCCGGAGAGCGTCCCCGGCCTGGCAGAAGCCGGTCACAATTTTTACACGCTCGCCGGAGCTACGGCTCTACGCGATGCGCTAGCGCGTTTCTCCGGTGGAAAGGTCATCGTGCTGACGGCGCGACCGGGATACAAGTGTCCCGCTGCGCCGTACGAGCAGGCGATGCTGATCGGCCACGCGCTGAAAAAGCGCGGACTCCACGAGAAGTTTGCGGTAGAGATTCACGCCGCGGAGCCGGCGCCGATGCCGGTTGCCGGTCCGGCGATCAGCGAGGCGCTCAGGTCCATGCTGGGCGCGAAAAACATTGCATACTTTCCGAATCGGCAGGTGCGTACGGTCGACGCCGCGTCGCGAACGATTGCGTTTTCCGACGGAACGTCGACGAGCTACGACCTGCTGGCGTTCGTTCCGCCGCACCACCCGCCGGCGGTAGTAGCCGATGCCGGCTTTGGCGGAGAGAGTGGATGGATACCGGCCGATCGGGCCACGTTGCAGACACGATTCGCCAACGTCTATGCCGTCGGTGACGTGGCGGCTCTATCGCTGGAGAACGGCAAGCCGCTTCCCAAAGCCGGAGTGTTCGCCAATGCCGAGGCAAGGATCGTCGCGGAAAACATTGCGGCGCAATGGAGCTCTTCCGCGGCAACGGCGAGGTTCAACGGCCACGGCGCGTGTTTCGTCGAGACCGGCGGCTCGCGCGCGGCTCTGGGAAGCGGTGATTTCTTTGCGAAACCGGCGCCCGCCATAACGCTGCGGGCGCCGTCCGTCTTCTGGCACCTCGAGAAGGTGCTCCTCGAAAAGCGCTGGCTGCACCGCCCGCCGTTTTCGTTCATCTAACAGTCGTAATACAAGTAGAACTCGTACGGGTGCGGGCGGATTTCGACCGGGCGCACTTCGCGGTCCATCTTGAATGAGATCCACGATGCGATGAAATCTTCGGAGAAGACGCCGCTTTCGACGAGATAGCCGTGGTCCGCGGCCAGCGCGTCCAGCGACTGCCGCAGCGAGCCTGGTACCGAGCGTATTTTCGCCGCCTTCTCGGGCGCAAGTTCGTAGATGTTTTCGTCGAGGGGACCGAAGCCGGCCACGATCGGATCGATCTTGCGCTTGATGCCGTCGATACCCGCGCAGAGCAATGCCGCAAATGCGAGATAGGGATTCGCACTCGGATCGGGCGGGCGAAACTCGAGGCGCTTCGACGACGGCTTGCCTTTATAGAAAACGGGAATGCGAACGGCAGCCGAACGATTTCGCGCAGAGAATGCGACGTTGACCGGGGCTTCGAAGTGCGGAACGAGGCGTTTGTACGAGATCGTCGTCGGCGCGCAGAACGCCATGAGCGAATCGACGTGCGTCAGCAGGCCGCCGATATAGTAGAGCATCAGCTGCGAGGCCTCGCCGTAGCCTGACGCGTCGTAGAAAAGCGGCGTGTCATCCTTCCACAGCGACTGGTGGACGTGCATGCCGGAGCCGTTGTCGCCGAAAACCGGTTTCGGCATGAACGTGACGCTCTTACCGTGGCGAGCGGCGACCCGTCTCACGATGTACTTGTAGGCCATCAGGTTATCGGCGGTTCGCAAGAGCGAATCGAAGCGGAAATCGATCTCCGCTTGGCTCGCACCCACCTCGTGGTGTTGCATTTCGACCGGCATCCCCCACTCGGCAAGCGCGAGCGCGGTTTCCGCGCGAACGTCGGCTTGGGTATCGACCGGCGGGAGCGGAAAGTATCCCTCTTTCGGCCGGATGGTGTAGCCGCTCGGCTCGACGGCCGAGTTCCACGAGCCTTCGCGGGAGTCGACCTCGTAGAACGCGCGAACGGTGGTGTTCTCGTATGAGACGCGGTCGAAGTAATGAAACTCCGCTTCGGGACCGAAATAGGCGGTCGTCGCAATGCCGGTCGCGCGCAGATATGCTTCGGCTTTACGAGCGATGTTCCGCGGATCGCGCTCGTAGAGTTCCTCTCTTACCGGATCGAAGACGTCGCAGACGAACGCCACGGTAGGCGTCGAGAGAAACGGATCGAGCACCGCGGTGTTGCAATCCGGCTTCAAGATCATGTCCGACTCGTGGATCGCCTGAAATCCTTTGATAGAAGATCCGTCGAATCCGATGCCCTCTTCGATCGCTTGCGCGTCGAGTTGATCGGCCGGAACGGTCGTGTGTTGCCAGGTGCCCGGAACGTCGGTGAACCGCAGGTCGACCATCTTGGCGCCGCTCTCTTTGATGAAGGCGGCGGCTTCTTTTGCCGTTAGCACGCTCTTTTTCATGTCGGCGGTTTTCCAACGAGCGGCCACCCGAGCCGTTAGCCACGCGGTTAACGTTTGGCTAGCCGGCTTCTCCAGGTGGATAGGAGCGCGCGAAAACGCGGAGGGTACCGTCGGCAAGATGCAAGCGCTCCATCGAGGTTGCGTAGGTTTCATCGAGCAGCGAACTGGACAAGACGGCCTCCGGTGGGCCTGCGGCGCGCATGGTGCCATTACCGAGCAGTACTATGCGATCCGCGTAGGCCGCCGCTTCGTTGAGATCGTGCAGGGCGCAGAGAACGGTCTTTCCGCTCCGGGCGAGCCTTCGGAGGAGCGCCAGCATGCGCTGCGCGACGTGAACGTCGAGATGGGTCGTCGGCTCGTCGAGTACGAGTACCGGCGTAGCCTGCGCCAGGGCCAGAGCGATCCAGACGTTGCGGCGCTCGCCGCTCGAGAGCGATGAGAAGAGGCGATCGCGGAAGCTCTCCATTCCGACCTCTGCAAGCGCTCCAGCGATTGCCGCAGCATCGTCGGAGCCCTCGCGCCATTCCCACCAACGATGATGCGGGTAACGGCCGGCGGCAACGACCTCTCGTACGGCGAGCGCTTCACCCACGGTTTCGTCAGCAGCAAGGAATGCGATGCGCCGCGCACGTTCGACGGCCGAAAACGAGGCGACGTTTGCACCGTCCACGAGAATCTCGCCGCCGCCAACTGGATGCTGCGCGGCGATCGCGCGCAGCAGCGTCGTCTTTCCGACGCCGTTCGGTCCGATGATTGCAACGATCTCATGTGTCGGAGCATCGAAGTTCAGCCCGCAGAGCAATCGCCGGCTGTCGATGTCGAGAGCGACGCCGCGGACGCGAATCATCGGTTGCGATTTCCGCGCAAGTAGAGATATAGAAAGACGGGCACGCCGACGAACGCCAAGAGCACTCCTAAAGGGAGTTCGGCGGGAGCGACGAGCGTTCGGCTTGCCGCATCTGCTAGGACCGTCAGCGCTATGCCGATGAGCGCGCAAGCCGGGAGCAGCGCGCGCGCATCCGTACCGACGATTCGCCGGCCGACGTGCGGGACGATGAGCCCTACGAAGCCGATCATGCCGGCTAGCTCCACGCTGCATGCCGTAAGGAGCGCAGCAGCAGCGAGAATCAGCCATTGCGTGCGCGCGATGTCGACGCCCGCGCTTCGCGCCTGCAGTTCGCCGATCCGAAGGACGTTCAACGCCGGGACGGAGGGAAGGATCAGCACGCCGGCGAGCGCCGCATAGGGAAGGCAGATCGCGATATCGTGCCAGGTGCGGCCGGCGGGCGATCCGGCGAGCCACGCGATGATGGCGCTGGCATAGCCGGCCGACTGCGCGCGAAAGATCGCCAGCGCGACGATCGCCGAGAAGAACGCCGACAGGGAGACCCCGGCGAGGATGAGCCGTTGGGTGTCGAGCCCGGAGCCTCGCCGTGCCAGTGCAGCGACTAGTACGGCCGTGCCGAGTCCGGCGGCAAAACCTATCGCCGGCGTGGCAACGACGCTCGTACCCGCGAGCAGCGCGATCGCGATCGCCGCTGCGGCTCCCGCGCTGACGCCGGTAAGATAGGGATCGACCAACGGGTTACGCAGCAGACCTTGGAGCAAAACTCCGGCAACCGCAAGTGCCGCGCCGACGAACGCAACGTCGCATACGCGCGGCAAACGCAGTTGCCACACGATGGTCGCGGTGGTGCTCGCCGTTTTCGGGTGCAAGAGCGACGTCGCAACGTCATGGACCGAAAGCGAGGTTCCGCCGACGAGCAGCGCGGCGAACATCGCGGCGACGGCAGCGAGAGCGAGTCCGGCCAGACGTAGGAGCATAGTGGCCGCTTCGAATCGGCGTCACGAATCCTCCTCCATATGGGCACTAAGCCTTATGATGAAAAACGCAGCAACTCGCCTCAAACGATTCCTCGGCGCGGTGGCGCTCGCCGCCACCGCAACGGCTACTGCACGTGCCGGCGGTAGCGGTTCGCTTCCCGCGAACGAAACCTACGTCAACGTCACGGCACAGGTCATCGCCGTTCTTCGTCAGAAGATGGCGCGACACGACGGCGTTCGGCATAACGATTGGCGCGCATGAAGGTCGCGCCGCCGCCGTATCCTCTGAGATGAACACGCCCAGCGGTTTTGCCGTCGCGGGCGGTACGAGGGGCGAGCTCCAGGCTTCGTATAACTCTGATGCGTTCGCAGTCTCGGGAACGAATGCCGGCACGATCGCGTTCTCCGGCGCCGTTGCCTTTCTGCACGGCATTCATCCCGTTCGTGAAACCGACGGCGGCTACGTGGTTGTCGAGGGCGAGCCCGGCGATCTCATCGTCGACGGCGACGGGCGGGTGCACGCGGTGAGCCCTGCCGGTAGCGCATTTCCGCTCGCGCCGAACGACCGTCCGGCAGAATTCGCATACGAGCAGCGGTACGTGACGCTCGACGACAACGTGGTGCTCTCCGCGTCGCGCGTCTATCCGGCTCCAGGTGCCGGAGCGTTGGTCTTCATCGATCACACGCCTCTCTCTGCCGGCATCGGCATCGTCGCCGACCCCAGATGGCGCAACGGCACGATAGCGCTCGCGAACGGCGCTATCTCGCCGATCGGCGCGGACGGCATGTTCTACTTCGAGGGACTCTCACCAGGAAATCACCCGGCGCTGATTTCGGCGGTAAACGGTTCGTGCATCACGACGATCGTGGTGCCGTCGTCCAAAGAACGTCAGATCGACGTCGGGAAAGTCTCGTGTGCCGGTGCGAGCGGCGCTTGACTTGCCGTTGGTGACGGCGACAGGGCTGGCGTTGGCGAGGGGAGCGGCGGCGGCGCGAGCGTCGTCATGCCTGCGGGCATCGCGATCGGCACCAGGCGCGCGTACCCGACGCTGGACGATTGATCTTTCGTCACGCTTACCGTGATGTCGACGTCGTGATAGCCCGCATCGCGTACCGTGACGGTCTGCTGGCCGATCGGAACGTGGCCGAGGACGAAACCGCCCTTGGCATCGGATGTCGTAGTGAAGAGCGAACCGACCGAGACGAGTGCATTAGCGATCGGCTGATTCGTGGTTGCATCGAGCACCCGCCCCGTAATCGAGCCGTAATCTTGCACGCCGACGACGCCCGGTTGCGCGCAGCCACCGCCGTTCGAACCGAGAAGCATGAAAGCGCCGACTAATGTCACAGCCGGAACGAGCCTTTTCACGCGTTGGCCATTCGATTATTGCCGTTGCCCGCCTGCCAGGGAAAGACCGTTGCTTGTGAAAAGCGTCACAAGCGAATGGCTCCCTACGCGCCGGTCGGCATTTTTCTCATCGTGGCCCTCGCTGCAGCCTTCGCCTTCACCGCTCTGCCGGGCTTGCTCGCTCGTCGGAAACCGAATGCGCAAAAGGCTGATCCGTACGAGTGCGGCGTCGAGCCGACGTCCGCAATAGCCGGTCGCTTCCCAGTGCGCTTCTATCTGGTCGCGATGCTCTTCGTCGTGTTCGACGTCGAGGCTGCCTCGTTCTATCCGTGGGCAGTCCAGATGCACGCGCTGCGTCTCTTCGGCTTACTGGAGATGGTCGTCTTTATCGTCGTGCTCGCCATTGGGTACGCCTACGTTTGGAAGAAAGGCGGATTTCAATGGAAGTAGGCCCGGGAAAATTTCTTCTCGCGCGCGTCGACGATGTCGCGCGCTGGGCACAGAGCTCGAGCGTCTGGCCGTTGACGATGGGTCTGGCATGCTGTGCGATCGAGATGATGAGCGTAACCGATCCACAGTTCGACATCGCGCGATTGGGCTCAGAGGTCTTTCGCAGCTCGCCTCGTCAGGCCGATCTCATGATCGTCTCGGGGCGCGTCTCGCAGAAGATGG
>JAKAPO010000058.1 GCA_021807065.1 bacterium | reverse complement strand
CTGTGCGTGCGCAGTGGAGTTTCTTGGGACCGCGAAACGTATGGCGAATGGAGACGCACGTCCCACGGACCTGCTTGACGCAAACGACGGCGTTGGCACGTTCTCCGGCGGGTATCGCTGCGCACCGGCGCGGAGGCATCTGCGCCAAAGCAGCGGCGAAAGTCGCCGCTGCCGCGGCTGAACAAGTCGTTGTGAAAGTCTGATGCCCGCGTCGTACCCGGTTGCGCGCGAATACCGACCGCGCCGCCGGTCCCGTTACGGGGCAATCGTGGCGTGCGCTTCGAGGGCCTGATGTGCGATGGCTGATAACGCGCTGAGATGAGCCTGCGTCATCTCATCTAGCCCTCCATGCCTCAAAGCGATTGCCGTGTCGCTCTCCAGATCGACGAGCTGCAATCTCGCAAGCGCTTGCGCATCGCTCGGCGTTCCCGCCGCGGGCGACGTCCACATTTTCGCCAGACGTTCCGCGTACGCGATCTGCAGATTACGGCGTACGACACCGTCTCGCGCTACCGCTCCGCTGGCGACGTCTCCGAAGATGCTGGCGCGCGCCCAATCGAAAAGGTCGACGAGGCTCATCGTCTGTCCGCGGCGATACTTCGTAGCGAGATCGTCTATACGCTGGAGGGTTAGCGGGGCGAAGAGTTCGTTGAGCACACGTTCCTGCGCCTTAGCGGCGACTTCGACGATCGGGTAATCGTGTCGCGGTTGAGGATCGTAGACCCACTTCCCGTTCGACGTCAGCGAGCTGACCTCGGAGTAAACGAGATGCCGCAGGACGTCGGGGTTGAAGTGCCACGCGGCATCCGAAAAAAGCCAGGTGCCGAGGAGATGCCACGCCCGCATCTCTTCATATCGCCCAACCGCCTGTAGCGGCGCGACGCCGCCGGGATCGCCCGGGTCGTTGCGCGAGAGATACTCTCCGCCGATGCTGTGAGCCGGCAGCGTCGCACAGAGCATATAGAGGTTCATCGGTAGCACGAACGCACGGCGTGCGTCGTTATACGACCGGCCGCGCGGCGGAAAACGCCGCGTCACCGAATCCATGAGCGCGTGCATCATCGGCTCCTGCACCGAGCACCACTGCAACGGGTGGTTGGTCAAATCGTCCTGAGCGACGCGCGGATCGATTGCGTGACCGTTTGCGAATTGAACGTCTTCGTCGGATTCGAACCGGTAGATCGGATCGTTCCATTGCGATGCGATGCGCCGCAGCGAGGGAAGTTCTTGATCGGGCGTCGACGCGCGAATGTAGCCGTAGCCATATTCGATCGCGTGATAATCGTACGGTCCGAGCGCGTCCTGGCTGTACGTACCCTGCGGCGTGCCCCGCGGCCAGAGATTGATGAGCGTGTACTCCATCACCGAGCTCGCGATGCCGTGCTTCGACGTGAAGGCCATGCTTTGCAGCTGCTTCGCGGTGTAGGCTTCGGAGCCAATGAAGTTGTGCTGCAAACCCATGTCATGGCCGGATTCGTGCAGAACGATGCTGCGGAGATACTCACGATGGAAGGCGGCTTCGTGTGCCGCGTCGTCGGGGAGTCCGCGCACCGGCGCGATCACGTAATGATACCAGCGGTTGGACATGCCTTCTTCCGAATCGATATTGATACCGACGTTGATCTCTTCTCCGGTTCTAGGATCGTCGATGAGAAGCGCTTCGGCGCCGTACTGCGGTTGCGTCGTGTCGATCCAGCGCACCATGTTGTGGCGGATATCATCGGGATCCCAGTTCGGGTTCGACGGTTGCTGCCGTACCTTGACGGCGTCGAGGATCCCGACGCGCTCGAACGCTTGATTCCACGTCAGCAGCGCGTTGCGGATCGTCGCCCTGTACTGTACCGGGATATCGTCGCTCAGCGTGTAGATGATTGGGTGCGTTGCCACCGACGGAACGCCCGGATGCGCCGGCGCGAAATTCCACCGCAAAATGTAATAGATGTTGCGCGTGTAGCGCCGATCGCTCGCGAAGTTGAGCAGGGCCTGCTCGAAGTATCCGACGCGGGGATCGGCGATTCGCGGCATATAGCCGTCGTGCGGCGCGGTGATGATATTGTACGTCATCATCACCTCGATGCTGCGCGCGTCCGGCGCGTTGTCGATCTTGTTCGGGTCTGCGCTCGCCCACGTTTGGCTGACGCGCAGCACGTCGTTTTCGGGAAACGCCTTCGTCGCCGCAAAGAACGAGCGCGTCGTATCCAGATGATACCCGTGCATCGGGCTCTTGTTCTCTTCTTGGAAGACTTGCTCGTAGTCGGCAACGTCGCCGAGGAACGCGGAGGCGGAGATGACCATCGTTCCGGTCGCAGCGTCCTGCGCGACGATCGGCATCACCGCGATGACCGAGTTGGGAAAGGACTCCCCCGCACCGGTCGCTTCCGGCGTCGACGGGTGGACGAGCGCGAGCGTGTTCGGCCAGCTCAACACGATGGAGTTGCCGTAGCGTTCGAAGTGCAAGATGCGCGCGGGGGCTACGTACGGCTCGCCGGACGCCGGCCCGAACCCGCCGAGACCGCTCGAGGGAACCGATGTCTCGACGAAGTTTTCACCGAGCTGCGACTTCGATAAGACGAGGTAGACTTGCCCCGCTTTCGTAACGATGGGGATCAAGCCGCTCTGTACCGTCGCTCCGGTAACGAACGTATCGTAAGCCGTCGGCGGCTTCGGCGTCGGCGACGCAGCCGCGAATGCACTACCTGTGGCACACAACGCAAAAATAGACGCAAGAACAGAACCGCGCACGATCATGGGAGCACGTATACGCACACGCTCTTGCGAGCCCCTCCAGCAGGCTGGCGTTGTCATCTCGACCGTAGCGAGCGCGTCGGAGGACCGGCGATCGAGCCCGGCGGCGGTTCGGTGAACGCGCGTCGCACACGAGGCGTTACCGGAGTAACGGTACGTTCGGATAGATCGGGCGGTTGACGAGGCGCTCCAAATCCTCGACGCGGGCGGATAGCGCCATATCGGCGAACTGGTTGAAGATCTCGCGTTCCGCCTCACCTTCCGCAAATCGCTCGTTGCGCGTGAGATCGACGCGCTCGCGCACGGGCAGAAAACGAACGTAACGCCCTTCGTCGTCCTGGACGACCTCGATCAAACCCGCATCTTCGAAGATGCGCATCGCCGCAGTCACCGTGCGTTCGTGCACGCGCCGGTCGTCCAGCTCGCGAACGACGTCGGCGGACGATGCGCGAAGAACGCCGTTGCGCGCCAGCGTCTTCGCACCTGCGTAGATGCCGCGCAGAATGGGCAGCGTCGGCGCCTCGCGTTCGATGATGTACTCGTTGAGGCGCCGGTCCTTCTCGTTGAAGAGCAGATGTACGAACGCCGGCGCGCCGTCGCGACCGGCGCGACCAGCCTGCTGGTTGAACTCGGTGAAGCTGAAGTTCAAGTGGTAGAGGACCACGTGGCGCACGTCGGGCAGATCGATGCCTTCGCCGAACGCCGAGGTCGCGACCACGACACGCAGTCCTCCGTCTCGGAAGAGATCTTCCACTTCGCGCCGCTTCGGGGTCGGCATTCCGGCGTGATAAAACAGCACGCAGTCGCCGATCTCGCGCCTCAGCCGCTCGGCGATCTTTCCGACTTGCTCGCGCGAGTTGCAGTAGACGATGCCCTTCTCGCCGCTCTCGAAGATGCGCCGAAGGTATGCCGCTTTATCGCGTTCCTTTCTGGCGTCGACCAGATGGAGATTCTCGCGGACGGTCGGATCGATGACCCACGCCTCGATGCGAAGGTGTTCGCGGATGCGCGCGAAGGCTTCTTCCCCCGCCGTTGCGGTTAGCGCGAGTATCTGCGGCTCGCCCAGCGAGGCGATGGTTTCCCCAAGCGCCGCGTATGCTGCGCGGTGCCGGGATTCGTGCACGTGATGCGCCTCATCGACGACGACCAGCGACGGCGCGCTGCGCCCGGTGAAGAGCGCGCGATGGTACGTGAGAAACTCGGGCGTCGCAAGAACGAGATCCCACGCACCCTCGCGTAACGCTTCGAAGAGATCCTCGCGCTCCTGCGCGCCGATAGCCCCGTTAGCTCGTAAGATGTGCAACCCGAACTGCTCCAGCCGGCGTTGCAACGCCTCGTATTGATCGTTGGCGAGTGCGCGCAGCGGATAGACGGCCAGCGTCTTGTGCCCGTTGCCGGCGAGCGCGCGCAACGCCGCAGGGTATTGAAAGCAAAACGATTTGCCGCGCCCGGTGCCGAAGAGCGCGAGCGTGTTCGCGCCGCGCTCGATGCGCTCGAGTACCTCGCGCTGCTGCTCGTGCGGTCGCGCGTCACCGATCAAGGCGTCTCGAAGTGCCGTCGCGTCCCGTTCGGCATCGCTCCACGCCGCCCGCAACGTTGCCCGATCCCGCGTGCCTTCCGCAATCGTCGCGGCGGCGTCCCGTTCAACGACAATGTTAACGCCGCGGTGCCGGTTCCCGCCACCGGTGAGATTCTCGATGCGTGCGCGGTAGCGCGTACCCGCATCGACGAGCGGCGCCAAGTGCTTCGCGATGCCGGCACGTACGTAGCCCAAGCGCAGGTTGCCGTAGAAGACCGCGATCGCGTTGGAGTCCTTCTCGTGTTCGGGCTCGCGAACCAGTTGCAGCTCGGCACCCTCTTTCAACCCGGCAATTGTGTCTTGCCGCCCCTCGAAGGAGACACCGACGATCTTCGAATGAAAGGACGTTGCGTCGCCGATCGACGCATATGCATCGTGCGCGTACTCCTCGCGATGCGCGAACGCGTCGTCGAGAAAGGAGCGGAGCCTTGATTCGCCTCCCTTGACGTCGCTCGGCCTGTCCTGAGCGCGCTGCGCAGCGGCGCAGTCGAAGGGCTCGCTCGGGATGACAGGAACACTCCCCTCGATCTGGTTAGGGACCACGCCGGCGAGCAATACAGCGAGGGCGCGTTCGAACGCCGCCTCCGACGGCGTCGGAGGCGGGAGCGCTTTACTACTGCTGCTGCTCTTCCTGCTCCGGTTCGAAGTCGCCGAGGTTGAGGTTGATCTCCTCGTGCCCTTGCTCGAGCGCGGCGTCATGCAAGCCGAGATTCTCGGCATCGAGCGGATCGTACTCCTCGGCGACCGCCGTTGCCGAATCTTTCCGGCGATAGCGCGCGCGTTGTTGGAGGCTCGTAGTGCGCGCAGCTTTCTCTTTCTCGCGCCGTGCGCGCCGCGCCGCCACGATGTCCTCGCGCGATGGCCCGCCACGCCTGGCCGGCACCTCGGCACGAGCAACTCTCTCGGGAACGCGCGCCGCGGCTCGCAGTCGTGCCGCCCGTTCGAGCTGTTTGCGGCGGAACGTCAGCACCAGCGGAGCCGAATAGAAGATCGAGTGATAGCCGCCCGAGCAGATGCCGACCAGCAGCGCAAAGGCGAAGTTTTGTAGCGTGGCGCCGCCAAGCGCCAGCAGCGCGACGAGCGTGATGACGACCGTCGCCAGCGTGTTGAACGATCTGGTCATCGTCTGCTTTATCGACTCGTTGACGATATAGTCGTACGGCCTGTCGTGGATGAGCTTGGTATTTTCGCGGATTCGGTCGAGGATGACGATCGTATCCATCACCGAGTATCCGATGACGGTGAGAACGGCCGCGAGAAATGCGTCGTCGGCTCGCTTGTTCGCAAGTGCATAGATACCGATCATCATGGCCGCATCTCGTGCGAGCGCAATGACCGTCACCAGCCCGAAGATGTAGTTCCACCCAAAGCGGAACGCGATATAGAGGAATTGGATCGAAAGTGCAATTACCAGGGCGAGTAGCGCGTCGCGCAGATACTCCGCCCCCAGTGATGGGCCGACCGACGTAATCTGCGACGCATTACGATCGACCGGCGCGACCGTTCCCAGAGCGTTCCACAGCGGTGTCGAATCATTCGCAACGGCCGTCTGAGTATCGATCACGATCCCGTTGCCGCGCGTGCCGAGCGTCGTGACGCGCGTGCCCACGAGATGCAGCGGCGCAATCGCATTGGTCACCGCCGGCACCGTCACGGGTCGCGTGAACATCGCCCGCACTTCGGTGCCGCCGGTGAACGACAACCCGAGACGCAGCATGCGCGAAGCCCGGAATCCACCGCCCCCTTGGAAGCCGTGATAGATCATCGCCGCCAGTCCCGCAGCAATGACCAGATACGAGACCGTCGAGACGATCTTGAACCAGCCGACGATGTTCCAGTGTAATCTACGGAAGAACACTAGGGTTTTGCCTCCGCCGCGCTCTTCGAGAAGATGCCTACCTCGTCGGCCTTAACGCCGTAGAACGCGGGTGCCGTCACGAGATCGTTGTCGACGAGAAGATCGACGAAGAACCTGGTTGCGAAGACCGCGGTCAGCAGCGAGACGACGGTTCCCCAGAAGAGCGTAAACGCGAAACCCTTCACGGTGCCCGTGCCGAGCATGAACAGCACGCCGGCGCCGACGATCGTCGTGAAGTGACTGTCGAAGACCGCGGTGAAGGCGCGCTGAAAACCGACGCGCACCGCCGCACGGAGGGTCTTTCCGTTCCACAGCTCCTCCTTGATGCGCTCGAAGATGAGGACGTTTGCGTCGACCGCCATTCCGATCGAGAGGACGAAGCCCGCGATGCTCGGCAACGTCAGCGTCGCGCCCGAAACCGATATGATCGCAAGCATGACCGCAACGTAGAGTGCGAGCGCGAGATCGGCCAGGAAGCCGGGAAGGCGATAGGCGACGATCATGAAGAGGAGCACGAGCCCGAGTCCGAAAAGCCCCGCCCACAGCGACTTCACCAAGTCGATCCTCCCGAGCGTCGGTCCGATGACTTCTTTGTTGATGATCCTGATCTTGGCGGGCAGCGCACCGGCGTTCAACTCGTTCGCGAGTAGAATCGTGTCCTCTTGCGTGAACTGACCCGTGATCTCGCCGCTGCTATAAATTGCGCTGTCGATCGTCGGTGCTGAGACGAACCGCCGATCGAGGAAGATCCCCAGCGGTTTCCCCACGTTTGCGGCGGTGAGTCTACCGAACGCCATCGGGTCCTTCGTCTGGAAGAGCACGATCGGCGAACCGCCTTGCTGCGTGTAGCTCGGCTGCGCGCCTTTGAGATCCTTGCCCGAATAGACGACCGGGCCCGAAAGGTCATAGGCGGTCTGGTTGAGATACCGTTCCGCCACTGCCTTCTGCGCTTTGGTGATGCCGGGCTGCTTCTCCAGCTGCTGGTATTGCGTCGCCGCCGCCGCGACGTCCGGCGGCACGATCTTGAACTCGAGGACGGCTTCCTGCTTGATAAGCCGCTCCGCCTCTTCGGGATTGCTCATCCTCGGGATGTCGACCTCGATCCGGTTGCCGCCGACTTTCGAAATCGTCGGCTCGGTGACGCCCAGACCATTGATACGATTCTGAATGATCATCACCGTCTGCTGCACGATCTGCGGTGTGATCTGACTCAACTCGGCGGTCGGGTAGAGCTGCAGCAGCAGGGTAGTTCCGCCTTCGAGATCGAGTCCGAGCCGGATCTTCTTTTGAACGGGCAGTGCAGCCCATAGCGAAAGCGCTACGACCGCGAGAATCACGATTGCCTTGACGGGTGTTTTGAATCTCTTCCAGGTCATCCTAAACTCGAGCGCCTACAGCAGCAGACAGGCGGCCTTGCTGGGCCGCCACGCCTTCATTCACCCCTTTCGGCTCGGAATACCTTGCAGCGACGGTTTGAGGTTCGCCTGAGCGAGGAACGTCTGACCGAGGAGCGGGCGTGGAGGGTCCCCGCGAGTGGGCAATGGAGCGACGAGACAGAGGAGCAGAAGCGAGGCAGGAGGGCGAGCGGTTCTGAGCTAGACGAATCTCAGCCGCCGCGTTCAGATACTCCCGGCTTTATCATCTCGGCCGGCTCGAGAGGCAACTTTGCCGTAGGCGAAGACGTCGAGCTTCAAGCCCGAGCGCTGCAAGAGATCGGCGAGTTGGGGCGCAAGTTCGCCGTGCAAACGACCGCGGCGCGATCGCGAGGTGTCTTGCGCGCGTGGGTCTCGACGTGATCGCGCAAATGCAGTGCCTCCGCAGCGTCGAGCCGGTAGAGCGGATCGACCAGCAGCGGTTCGAGCGCCCGTACGTTGCGGTGCCGCAACAGGTCGGGAACGATCGCCGTGCGCGCCGCCTCGGCTAGCTCCGTGGAGGCCGATTTATGTTATCAGAGTATGACGGGCCCGTTGCGTGCGCGCGGGCACCGGCCGCCACGCGCTTGCGGCGAGCATGGCGGAGACGAGCGCGCGTGTCGCGGGCGAGCGATTGAGCGTATAGAAGTGAATTCCCGGGGCGCCGCTGCGCAGCAGTTCCACCGCTTGCATCGCCGCATAGGCGACGCCGAGATCTTCCACCGCGGATGCGTCGCCCAGGCGCGATTCCATCTCGACCTGTAACTTCGGCGGAATTTTCGCACCGCACATGGCGACGAAGCGTTTAATCTGCTCGTAGTTCGTGACCGGCATCAGGCCCGGCAGGATAGGAACGCCGATGCCGGCGGCGCGCGCCCGTTCCACGAAACCGAAATACGCGTCGTTGTCCAAGAAAAGCTGCGAGATGAGAAACTCCGCACCGTTCTCGACCTTCTCGCGTAGGTATGCCAGATCGCTTTCGGGGCTCTGCGCCTCGGGATGCACTTCGGGATAGCACGCAGCACCGATGCAGAAATTGTAGTTGCGATGCAGCATCGCAATCAGCTCGGTTGCGTGCCCGAACCCCCCGGACGGCGGCGTGAAGGCGGCCTCGCCGCGCGGCGGATCGCCACGCAGCGCCAAGACGTTCTTGATTCCGGCACGAGCGAGATCGTCGAAGAGACCGCGCAGTTCGGCGCGGCTGGACCCAACGCACGTCGCGTGCGCGAGAACGGTGAGACCGATTTCCCGTTGCACGCGCTTCGCAAGCTCGATCGTCCTCGCTCGTGCCGAGCCGCCGGCTCCATAGGTGATGGAGACGAACGCCGGGCGCAGCGGTCGCAGCGTCTCGATCGTAGCGAAGAGTTGTTCCATGCCCGCATCGTCCCTCGGCGGAAAGAATTCGAAGGAGAAAAAAGGGCGCATCGTCGCGAGCGCGTGCGCGATCCTCATCGGCATTTCTTTACCTAAAGCTCGTTGCAACGCCTCTGCAGATCAGCGCCCAGCCGTCGACCATCACGAAGAGCAGGAGCTTCACCGGCAGCGAGACGACGGGCGGACTCAGCATGAACATTCCCAAGGCCCATCAGTATCGAGGCCACCGCTAAGTCGATTGCTACGAACGGCAGATAGAGGGCGAAGCCGATGGCAAATCCGGCGCGCAGTTCGCCGACGGCAAATGCCGGCAGCAGCACGGTCATCGGAACGCTTTGCGGCGCCTGCGCCCCGCGCCGTGCGCGAAGAGTTCGAGATCGGCCGTGCGCGTCTGGCGAAGCATGAAAGCGCGTAACGGCCGCACCGCATGGTCGAGCGCCTGCGACTGCGTGATCCGCCGGTGCGCGAATGAGGTTACTGCCAGGACTACATCGGCCTGCGCTCGACGATAGACGGCTTCGCGTAGAACTCCCGACCCCGTTCGCGTATGCGTCCTCCGCTCGCTTGGCATCCTGGAAAATAGCGCCGACACGTCGACGGCGCGCGCAAAGGCGTTCGCATCGCCCTCCGAACGATTCGAACCGATGTCCGGCTGCAAACCGTCGGGTTTGCAACATTCTGACCGTCATGGGCGCTTTACGGCGCCTCCAGTGCGATCGTACGCTGCACCAGCGTCTTGCCTGCGTTGAAAATCGACGCCTCGCTCTCGTACGCTCGGGAAGCGTTCATCACCGCGAGCATCTCGGTGAGAGTATCAACGTTCGTGTCGCGTTCGATGCGCGTGCCAGCAAACTCGACCTCGCTGCCGGCCGCGCTTTCGACGACGCGGAATTCGGCTACGGCGCGCGGATAGGATGCATTCGGGCCGGCCGCTTCTGCGGCCGCAACGTTCCGTGCCGCAACGTCCAGCGCGGCTCGCTCGACGTTCATACCGCTCGTGGCGCTCGCCACGAGGTCAAGGTTCACGACCTCGCCGCCATGCGGATCTCTTGGAACCGCGCGCGTCGCGGCGAGCGGCGCCTCGGTGAAGAGGACGCCGCCGGCGGTCTTCGCCATTGCGCCTTCCTCTTCGCGACCGCCACCGCGCGCCTGCGCACGCGCCAGCGCCGTTTGCGCGTTCCCGAGACTGCGATCGGCGCCGGCGAACCCAGCTTGTAGAGAACCTGCCACGTCGAAGAGCATGCGCCGATGCTACTCGGCGCGTGTGACGTGGCGATGTCTACATTGTTGCCGTGGCGTGAACGCGCGCGATCGGAAGACCAGCTCTGTCCAGCGGGATCGCAAGCATGAGCCGCGTTA
>JAKAPO010000057.1 GCA_021807065.1 bacterium | reverse complement strand
GGGCGAGATCGTCGGGCTGCTGCGCGAGGAGAGATCCGTCGGGCAGCTCGTCGCGGGTGAGCGCGGCGGCATCATTCTGGATCGCAGCTCCTTCTATGCCGAGCGCGGCGGACAGATCGGCGATCGCGGGACGATCGTGCACGACGAACTGCTCTTCGAAGTCGAAGACACGCAATATCTCGGCGATGCGGTTGTCCACTACGGCATCGTGAAATCGGGGGAGGCCGCCGTCGGACAACGCGTGCGCACTGCCGTGCACGACTGGTGGCGCCGGGAAATCCGCCGCCATCACACCTCGGCGCATTTGCTCCAACGCGCGCTGAGAGACGTGCTCGGCGAAGACGTAACCCAGGCCGGGTCGTGGGTCGGCGTCGATCGGATGCGATTCGATTTCCGTTGGCCGGCGGGCAGCTTGACCCAGCAGCAGCGACACGCAATCGTCCAGCGTGTCAACGAGATGATACGCGATGATTCGCACCTGATCACGCGCGAGCTTCCCATCGAGGAGGCGAAGAAGACCGGCGCTATCTGGATGTTCGGTGAAAAATACGGCGAGCGCGTGCGAGTCGTGCAGGCTGGGCCCTCGATCGAGTTTTGTGGTGGAACGCATTCACACACGACCGGAGAGCTCGGCCTCTTTCTCATTACGGCCGAGTTTTCGATCGGAAGCGGCATCCGGCGCATCGAGTCCTGCGTTTCGGCAGCAGCCGAAGCCTACGCGCAACGGCAGCAAGACCTCGTGAGCGATCTCTCCACAGCGCTCTCGACGACGCCGGACGAGCTCGGCTCACGGATCGAGAGACTGCAACGCGACGTCTCCGACCTGCAAGGCGCTCTCGGACAATTGCGTGCGCGATTGGCGGCGTCCGACGCGCAGGCGTACGTACAGGCAGCGGAGCGCAACGGCAACCGGACTTTCGTCGGTGCGGTCGTGCACGAGGCAACGCCCGAATCACTGCGTCACCTCAGCCAGGCGATTCGCGCGCGGTTGCCCAGCGGGGTCATCGCGCTGGCGGGCGTGGACGACGGTACGGTGAGCCTCCTGGTCTCTGCGAGCGAGGATCACGTTAAGGCTGGGGTGCACGCCGGCAATCTCGTCAAACTTGCCGCTCCGCTTGTGGGAGGCAAGGGCGGAGGCCAACCGTCGCAAGCGCAGGGAGGCGGGCGCAACCCGAGCGGAGCCGATGCCGCCGTTCGCGCCATACGCGACGCGGTGCTGTCGTGAAGGGCATTATGGCTATTGCGGCCATTGTCTTGATGGGTGCGCTGCCCGCGGCACTCGATTCGCAGGTCGTGCTCGATCGTTACGCTGCGGCACTGGCAACCGCTCCTACGCCCAAAGCCGAGATCTTCATTTACAACGTTTCGCAGGCAGGGCCGACCAACATCGAGCAACGGCACGAAATCTATCGCAGCGGCATCGAAGTGCGAGACGAAATTCTCGCCGAAAACGGTGTGTCTCTCAAACGGAAGATCGTGCGCATCACCCGGCGGGCCGACGCCTATGCAATTACCGCCCTCGCACCTCGTGCTTACGATTACGAGTTGCTCTTTCTTCGAGCGCGACCGGACGACGGGCATCTCGATTACATGTACAAGGCCATCCCACTGCGTCCGGACGCAAGTGGATTTACCGTAGATCGCGTGGCAATCGACGGGCACACGTATCTTCCGAGGATCATCGACTTTCACAGCTACTCCGGAACCGGCGTGAGTGGTACCGGCACGATCGAGTTCGGTCTGGCCGACGGTTATTGGGTGCCGGTGCTCGCGACGGTAAGCGCCGTCATCGGTACGACTGTCGCGCGAGAACGCATCGTCTTCAGCGACTATCGTTTCCCGCCGTCTCTGCCGCGCTCGACGTTTCTCTAAAGGACGCTGCACCGTGCGCAGCGCCCGGCGCTTCGTTCTGCTTCGGCCACTTCGCGGCGTCAACGTCACGGAGCCCGTCCTGAGCGCGCGAAGCGCAGTCGAAGGGCGTCCCCACGTGCACTTCGCCGTGTGGGCTCCGAGGGTATTAGCGTTCGTCGTGCCGCTGTGCGTTTATGCCGCGAGCGCGCGGCGGGATGTGTGGTTTTGGGACACCGGTGAGATGGATACGGTGCCGTGGATCGCCGGAATTGCGCACCCGACCGGCTTCCCGGCGTACGTGATTGCGGGCTTCCTCTTCTCGCATGCGCTGCCGTTCGGATCGGTCGCATTTCGCATGAGTCTCATGAGCGCGCTCGCGATGAGCGTTGCAGCGTGGTTCGTCGCGCGCATCGTTGAGGACGGCGGGCTTGAGCCGTGGATCGCCATGGGATGCGCTTGGATTTTCGCGTTCGGCTCGATTGCGTGGATGCTGGCGACCCGTGCCGAAGTACATGCTTTTGCGGCTGCAGTAATCGCGGCAACGATCTTCTTCTCGCTACGGTGGCACCGAACGGGCGAGGAACGCGACCTGTATATTGCCGCCCTGCTGTTCGGCCTCGGGCTGGCAGTTCACCCGGTGATACTCTTGCTCGTTCCGGGTATCGTCTTGCTCGCGATTGCGCGGAGTAGCCAGCCTCGCCGATGGCCGCGCTTCGCTTTCGCCGCCGCGCTTGCCGCTGGGTTCGGCGCAGTTTGGTATCTCTATCTGCCGCTTCGCAGCGCGTACGTCGACGCGCACTCACTCGATCCGGTCCATCTGCTCGGTTTACGCGGCGGCGCGTTTTGGGATTACGATCACCCCGCCTCGTGGCGTGGGTTTGTCGCGTTGACCGGTGCTGCGGTATTCAATCCGTCCGGCGCGTTGCGTGCGATTTTCTCGGCAGCCACGTATCGCAGCCTTCCGGTGTATGTGAATCAACTGTATAACGAGATCTCGTCCTTCGGCGTCAGCTTGGCGATCGGCGGTGCGGTTGCCGGCTGGATGCGCAGCCGCGTGCGCACCGTCGCGCTCCTGCTCTTCGGCGCCGCCTGCATTCCATTCGGGCTCGCCTTTCCGCCGGAATCGGATCCGCACCGGTACTTTCTTACGTCTTTTCTCGTGGCATCGGTGCTGTGCGGTGAAGCGGCGGGCTGGCTCATCCGGCGCGTGCCGCGGTGGCGATGGCTGCCGGCGCTCGCCCCAGCCGTGCTTGCAGCCGGGTTATTCGTGGCGAATCGCTGGATTTTCGGTTTAGCCGATGACGAACGGGCCCGCGCGATCATCGTCAACGTGCAACGCGGGACTCCGAGCAATGCGATCGTCGTCGCTAACTGGAGTGATGCTCCGCCGCTCGCATATGCTGCTTACGTGGAGCATTCGCTTGCGAACCGAATCGTTCTGGCGCAGTGGCTCGGCAACGTCACCGGCCAACTGCCGTCATGGATGAGGCGGCGACCCGTGTATGCGCTGGGCTACGGCCAAAGCGCCCCGGGATACAAACTCGCTCTGGTCGGACGTCACTCCACGCTGGGCCGGGTCGTGGCGAAGGTTGCAACGCATTAGGTTTCCTACCGCCCTCATGCAGCGCGTTCCCCGAAGCGTCGTCGCCGGAATCGCGGCTTTCGGCGTGACGCTGCTCGTTTCACGGTTTCGTGCTACGCCGTATGACAACTACGTCTTGCTCGCGCAGGCGTTGCTCGCGGGGCACACGTGGATTACGTGGCCTGGACGCTACATCGACGCGCTGCTCTATCACGGTCATTATTACGTTATCGAAGCGCCGCTTCCGGCGGTTCTGCTGCTGCCGTTCGTCGCGATCTTCGGGGGAGCAAATCAGACGCTGCTTGCGGTCGCGCTCGCGGGAGTTGCTATCGGAGCGGCGTGGGAGCTCGGAGAACGATTCGGTGTAAGCCCGGAGGCAAATGTTTGGATCTGCGGCTTTCTTCTCGCCGGAACCGATCTGCTTTGGTGCGCGATGCTCGGTGACGTGTGGTTCGTCGCGCACGTGTCGGCCGTTGCATTTACGATGCTCGCACTCGTTGAGCTCGTTGGCAAACGCCGCGGATGGCTCGTGGCGCTCTGGGCTGCCTGCGCGTTCGAATCCCGTTTCTCAATGGTCTTGGCATTGCCGGTCTATCTCTACATGCTGATGCGCGGCGACATTCTCGTCATCCCGAGCCGTTCGACTGCACCGCCGCGCGGCGTGCTCGCGACAGGATCGACGCCGAGGGAGGCACATCTCAGCATTGCGCGGCGTGCGGCAATTGATTTCATTGCAATGCTCGTCCCCATTGCCGTCCTCTGGGTTCTCTACAACGAGGCGCGGTGGGGAACGTGGAGCGACGTCGGCTATACGATGTGGTATCACCAGGACCAGGTCGGCATGCCGACCGGCTCGCCGTTCCGCCTCGCCTACCTGCCATCGCAACTCTATTCGTTCTTCGTGCAGACGCCCGTCTGGATCGGCGTCTATCCCTGGCTCGTACCGACGTATAGCGGTGTTGCGTTGACGTTTACGAGCCCGGCGCTCGTGCTCGCATTTCTCGCCAAACGCCCGATGAGTTTGGTGTGGCCGCTTTGGATTGCGGCTTTTCTCACCGCCGGGCCGAACTTTCTCTATTACGTCAACGGCTTCGCGCAGTTCGGCATGCGTCACGCGCTCGACTTCGAACCGTTCCTGATCGCGCTCGTAATGCTTGCAGCCCGCGAACGATTGCCGCGCTGGGGAATGGCCCTCATCGCCTACTCCATGCTCGTCGGCTTCTGGGGCTGCTGGTACTGGAATACGTTCGTGCGTCAGCAGTGAGCGACTGAAGAGAGAAAGCGCCGCAGCGCGCGAGCGTAGGGAGCGGCAAACGCGCCGGCATGCACGAACGTTTTGGCGTAGATCGAGAGCGTGCGCTCCGCGAGCTGGCGGTAGCGCTCCTCGTCGAGAAGTTCCGAGAGGCGCACGAGCGATTCGGCAACGATTGCATTCTCCGCGATCGGCTTGTCCTGCAACGCGAGACGGCCGAGGTGCTCTTGCTCCGGCGCACGATCGTAGAACCCGCCGTCAGGCGCTCCGAGACGTCGCTCTAGGGTGTCGGCCAATGCCGCGGCCCTATCGAGAAACCGGTCTTCGTTCGTGACATCGTGCGCTTCGATCGAGGCGCGCAGGTATGCCGCCTGGTCGCCGATCAACCCACAGACGGGTCTGTCCCCTTCGCGATGCACGTGGACCAGCAACCCGTCTGCATCGAGCATGCGCTCGTGCACGGTGTCGAGCGTCTCGACTCCGTTTGCAACGACCGCGTCGTCTTCGAGCGCCGCTCCGGCGAGGCAGAACGCTCCGGCGAGCGCGGCGTTGCGATCGGAGTAGAGCGTGCGATCGACGCACGGGGCGCGTCGCCTGCGCCGTTCTTCCAGTGACAACGCGTAGTACTCCTCGTCGGCGTCCTGACTCCCGGCGAACGTGCTAGTTTGTGGGTCGCGTAATACGGTCGTGACGTACTCGACGGCGGAGCGCAGCGTTGCGCGAAGTTCTTCCTGGGGAGAGTGTCGCAGCACGAGCGAGATGACGCGAATCAAGCCTGCATGATCCTCAGCCATCTTCTCGAAATGCGGCACCGACCAATCGCGCGTCGTCGAGTATCGGAAGAATCCGCCCTCGACGCGATCGTACATGCCGCCGCCTGCCATTGCCCGTAGCGTCCGCACCACCATCTCGTGCAACCGGGCCTCGCCGGTAGCCTCGGATTCGTTTAGCAGAAACTCCAGCAGTTCCGGCTGTGGGAATTTCGGCGCCTCTCCGAATCCGGCGTACTCTTCGTCGTACGTTCGTGCGATCGATTCGACGAGGTCTCGGACGCCTTCGATCCTCATGTCGTCGCGTGTCGCCGTCTGATGCGCGAGCCGCCGCTCGCGGATCTCGGCACCGCGCTGCGCGACCTGGGCTGCGTTGTCGTGATACCATTGGGCGATCTCCGTGAGTATGTGCTGCATCTGCACCGGTGGCACGTACGTGGCGCCGGCGAGCGTCGTGCCGTCGGCTGAAAGGAATGCAGTCGTCGGCCAGCCACCCATGTTGTAGCGCGCGTTGATATCGGGGCGTTCGTCGTTGTCGACGCGTATAGGGACGAATTGCCGGCGGATCGCATCGATGACGCCAGGATCGGAATAGGTCGTTTCGTCCATAACGTGACACCAATGGCACCAGACGGCGGATATAGAGAGGAGGATCGGTTTGCCTTCGCGCTCCGCCTGCGCGAAGGCTTCTGGTCCCCACGCATTCCACGGGATTTCGTGAGCCTGATTAGGACGAGGCGAGAAGCGGAACTGCGACATCACACGATCTTCGATGCCGTCCGGGTTTGCACTCTTCAGGATGGGGGAAGGCTCTCTGCATCACGAGAAAACGCTCGCTCGATTATGGCAGCGCGACGTAAAGGAAATACTCGAAAGGTTGTGCCGCGCAAGCACGGGTCACTCGAGGCGTATCGCGCGAAACGTGATTTCAAGCGGACGCCTGAGCCGGCCGGCAGACGCGCTGGGCGAGCGAGGAAGCTGAGATTCGTCGTGCAGATGCACAAAGCGTCGCGTCTGCATTGGGATTTTCGTCTGGAGGCGGGCGGTACGCTCGCGTCGTGGGCGATTCCGAAAGGCCCGACTATGGTCACCGGGGATCGTCGTCTGGCGGTGCACGTCGAGGATCACCCGCTCGAATACCGCACCTTCGAAGGCACGATCCCGGAGGGAGAGTATGGCGCCGGCAGCGTGATCGTGTGGGACGCAGGAACCTACGAGCCGATAGAAACGACCGATGCGTCCAACGCAATTGCCGATGGTAAGATCAAGTTCGTCATGCATGGCGAAAAACTCAAAGGACTGTTTACGCTCGTTCGCATCAAACCACGAGAGGGCGAGACGAGCGAACCATGGCTGCTGTTCAAAGATCGCGACGAGTACGCAAAAACCTCCTGGGATCTGACTCGCCATGCCAAATCGGTAAAGAGCGGTAAGACCGTCGAAGACATTGCGCACGACCCGAAAGCGCGTACGTGGAATTCGCGCCGGAAAGGCGTGCGCAAGGCGCATGTTGCCGCGCGGACGATTGCCAAGCACGAGCGCGTTCCGAAGATGAAATCCGTCATGCTCTGCACGCTCGCGAAGGAACCGTTCGATGACGATGCGTGGCTCTTCGAGATCAAGTGGGACGGCTATCGAGCGCTGTGCACGGTCGATGTGCAGGGAAAGCTGACGCTGCGCTCGCGCAACGGCGGCGATCTCCTGCGGCGCTTCCCGCAGATGAGCAGTCTCGCACGTGCGTGGAGGAGCGTTCCGATCGAGGTCGATGGCGAGATCTGCGCGCTCGACTCGCACGGCCGTTCCAGTTTTCAAGCGTTGCAAGAGGCCGCGAAAACGAAGAAGCCACTTATCTACGTCGCCTTCGACTTGCTCTACGCAGACGGACGCGATCTGCGTGCCGAACCGCTCGAAGCGCGCAAGAAGATCCTGCACGGACTGATCGCCGACGAGCACCTCGTGCTCTACTCGAAACACATCGTCGGTAAAGGCAAAGAATTTTTCGATCTCGCCCGCAAGCGCGGCCTCGAGGGAGTGATTGCCAAACGGCGCAATTCGATCTACGAGGCCAAGCGCAGCCGTGATTGGCTCAAAATCAAGGCGCATCTGGAGCAGGAGCTGATAATCGGCGGCTGGACCGATCCGCAGCGAACGCGCGTCGGCTTCGGTTCGCTCCTCTTGGGTGCCTACGAGAGCAGGAACGGCAAGCGGAAATTGGAGTACGTCGGCAACGTGGGCACCGGGTTCTCGGAGAGCTTGCTGCGCGAACTGCATGCCGCGCTCCGGAAGATTGCGAGGCAGAAATCGCCGTTCGCCCAGGGAGACGTCTTGCGCGGCGCGCACTACGTCGAACCCAAGCTCGTCGCACAGGTCCGTTTCTCGGAATGGACTCGCGACGGCTTGGTGCGTCAGGCTGCGTTCCTTGGTCTTCGCACCGACAAGAAAGCGAAAGAAGTCGTGCGCGAGATTCCGCGCTGATGGCGGAAAAGCGGCTGCAGGTCCGGGTCGGAACGCGCTCGCTCTCGGTATCGAATCTCGAGAAGATTCTGTGGCCGCGCGACGGCTACACGAAAGGCGACCTGATTCGGTATTACGAGCGCGTTGCGGATGCGATCATTCCGTATCTGAAAGGCCGGCCGTTGACGCTCGAACGTTTTCCCAACGGCATCGACGCGAGCTCGTTCTTTGAAAAGAACATTCCGAAAGGCTTGCCGGACTGGGTACATCGCGCGACGCTGACGAGTCCCGAAGGGCATCGCTCGAGAATAACGTACGTCGTGTGCGACGATACGCCGAGCCTCGTCTATCTGGCGAACCTCGCTGCGGTCGTGTTGCACATTTGGACCTCGCATCTCGGGTCGCTCGACGAACCCGATTTCGTGCTGTTCGATCTCGATCCAAACGAAAGGTGTACGACCAAGACGCTGGTGACCGTTGCGTTGACGCTGCGCGATGCCCTGGCGGACGTCGGCCTATCGCCGCTCGCGAAGACGACCGGTGGGCATGGCTTGCACGTCGTCGTACCGCTCGCCGCCGGGCATTCCTACGAACAGGCGAAGATCTTCGCCGAGGTCGTCGCGCGGCACGTGGCTGTGGAGTGCGGCCAGATGGTCACGCTCGAGCGCATGATCCGAAAGCGCCCTCCAACGTCCGTCTACATGGATTACGTTCAGGTCGGGCACGGAAAGACGCTCGTTGCCCCGTTCTCGGTGCGCGCGCGCGACAAAGCGCCGGTCTCCTGGCCGCTGGATTGGAGCGAGGTGCAGGCGTTGGGTCACTCGCGTGCGACCGATCCTGCAGAAGCGGTGACCAAGTACAACATACGTAGCGTCCCGGTGGCTTTGGAAAGGGAGGGAGACCGCTGGAGCGGGAGCAGCTGGAAGCGGGCGAGGCTGCAAACCGTCGTAGGACGCGCTCGCAAACTTTGGGGGAAATGAGAATCATACTATGGCACGCGCGATTTGGTCGGGTTCGATCTCTTTCGGATTGGTGACGATCCCGGTAAAACTCAGCACCGCGGTACGCAGCCACGAGCTGTCGTTTCACATGCTGCATGCAAAAGACGAGGGGCGGATACGTTTCGAACGGATCTGCACCGTCGACGGAAAGCCGGTTCCCTGGGACGAGATCGTCAAGGGGTACGAGTACGAGAAAGGCGAGCACGTCGTCCTGACCGACGCCGATTTCGAACGCATCGATCCGGAAGTCACGCACACCATCGATATTCTCGAGTTCGTGGCGTTGGAAAAGATCGATCCGATGTTCTTCGAGCAGCCGTATTATCTCGAGCCGACGAAGCAGGGCCGCCACGCCTACGCGCTGCTTCGCGAAACCCTGGAAGATGCCGGGAAAGTTGCCGTCGCCCGCATCGTCCTTCGTACGAAAGAGTCCATCGCTGCGCTCAAGCCTTCGGGCAACGCCTTGGTGCTCGACATTATGCGGTGGCAAAACGAGATCATCGAACGCGCCGATCTCGATCTTCCAGGAGGGGAGAAGCTTCCAGCGGCGGAGCTGAAGATGGCCAAGATGCTCGTCGATTCGATGAGCGTCGAGGAGTTCGAACCGCAGAAGTTTCCTAACCGGTACCGCGACGAACTTCTTGCGCTGATCGATGCGCGCATTTCGGGCAGAACCTTGCCGAAAGTCAAGAAGGCCGCGCTGGTGCGAGGCAAGGTCGTCAATCTCATGGACGTGCTCGAGCGCAGTCTCAAGTCGCGGCGCGAACAGAAGGAGATGAAGCCGCGGCGCAAACGGGGCGCTGCATAGCGGGGTAGCGAATCGGGGGCCGGGTGCGGCGGTGGCATCCTGCCGTTTGCAGTTACGTTATTGCTGGCGCTCGTGACGGCGGACGTGGTTAGTGGAACGCCGTCGTCGAACGCGGCGTTTTGACCGTGCGGGCTCTCGACTTCCGCGCAGAATCTGCTTGCCAAAGGGAGCACGCGGGTCTAAGAGGGAGTCCTCGGCGCGCGACGGTAGGCGGCGCTCAAGCCCATGACCAATGCGACGAGCGCGAAGATAGCGGAGGAGACACCGGAAAAAGCGGGACCCACCGATCCCAACAGCGCGGTCGACGCGAGCGGCGCGACGATACCGGAAAGCGAGTCGAGCGACGACGCGGTAGCGAGCGCCGTTCCTTGCTCGCGCTCTCGAACGGCGTTGCTGATGAGCGCCGCGATCCCGTTTTGCGCGAGCGCGGAGCCAAACGAAAAGAGGAGCGCCAGAACGATGAGCTCGGCGATGTCGCGTACGAAAGCCGAGAAGATAAACCCCGCAAGAAGGCTCCAGAGGCCGAGATTCGACATCCAGCGGTCACCGGTGCGGCGAGAGATACTTCCGACGACGCCGGCATTCATACCGACGCTAATGAGCGCGAAGGCGGCGAAGTAGA
>JAKAPO010000056.1 GCA_021807065.1 bacterium | reverse complement strand
TAGCGAAAATGGCTGAGATCGCCCGCTCGCCGGCAAGGGCGTGATGACGTTACGGAAACCGCCGCGGCCGCCCGCTGGCCTACGCCCGCCAGGACCCGGGCCGAAAAAGATCATCGGACCTCGTCGCGGCGCCTCCTGCGCGAGCGCGGTCGGCGTCGGCCGCTGGTGCGACCCTTGACCAAAGGTAACCGTGTACGTCAACGAATACTCCCGCGGCTGCAACGGGCGAGCCAAATTGCGCAGCGTCGTTCCGCCGAGCGTCGTATAGGGCACCTCCCACTGCGGGCTCGTGAAGACACCGCCGTAGGTATTGGTGAAGTTGCTGGCGATTGCGGTGAGCGTGCCGTGTTCGAGCGCGACGCTCACGCCGCCGTCGAGCGTCGTATGCGCCGGTAAATGGTTCCAATTGTTGAAGCCGGTGTACTGCGCGTCGAGCAGGTACTCGAAAGCCGAGCCGGGTGATTTGTAGTCGAAGGTGATTCCCGCACGATTCAGCGGTACGTTTGGATACTGCTTGCCGGGGATCACGATGGAGTACGGATTATCGACGCGACGATCGCGTGAGAAGACGGTTACCGAAGTAAGATCGTAGAACGGCTGCACGACGAGATTGCCGAGCGTAAGATACGACGTCACCTCCGCGCCTTGGTAGACGCGTTGCGTACCGCCGATCGGCGTCATGAAGTAAAGCTGCGTCGCGCCGAACGGCGTGCCCGGCGGCGCGTTGCAGCCCGCCGGCGAGTCCCAGATCGGCTGAACGAGCGACGGATAGTTCGGTGGAACGACCCCAAGCGCAATCAGCTCCGATCCGTTGACTTCGACCGGCAGCACGACGTTATTCTGCTCCTGCCGGTAGAGCGAAACGGAGATGTCTCCGCTGGGAAGCGTGCGCGTGTAGCCGACGCGCAGGGACGTCGAGGAACTTCTGCCGGGACGATCGCCGGGAGCACTGCCGTATGCAACGTTGCCGTAGCAGTCGTACTGCAACGACGCGGGATCTGTCAGGATCGTTTGGAGGAAGCCACGCGCGGCAACGCCGCCGATCGAATATGACGCAGCATACGTGTCACGCGCGTCGGGGTGCCACGTTGCCGCGGTCGTTCCGAGGAAGGTAGACGGCGCGAACGATGCGTGGCTCATACCGACGACCTCGTTCAATGTGAGGGCGTCGCCCGAGCGAATCGTATCGTTTACCTGCAGCGCACCATACGACGACTGCGTCGAGCCACGGTAGAACGGCAACGCCTGCGGCACGAGCGGCGTCACACTCGAAGAGCTCGCCGTTCCGTACGCCTGCACGTCGATCGTATGCCGTTCGCGGGACGGCAGCGTCGCCTCGATCGAGTAGCCGAAACTCCCGGTCGATGAGGAGAATCCGTTCGGCTCGGCAATGCCGTTGACGTACCGGTTCAGCTCGTCTTGCACGATCTTCGCGTCCATGCCATAGACGGAGGCTTGCACCGTCGTCGCCCCGAGCAGCGCGTTGTCGGTGAGCGCGTACATGTTGAAATCGCTTTGGCTGCCGTTATTCGGCCCGTAACCGCACGGAACGGCGCCGTCCAGCCGCAAGCAGACGAGTCCCGTCTCGCGCGTAGAGTTCAAGAACGTTCCGAGGAGCGTCTGTGAATCGCTCATTGCATAATGCAGTTTTACCAGATCGCCACCAATCGTCGAGCTGCCATCGTGCACGTAATCGAGCCCGCTGGCGTCGAGATAGCGCTGCCCGTCGACGAGACTCGGAACGTAGCGATCCGTCGTCTCGAGCGCGATGCCGAGTTTGCCGCCGGAACCGGTTTCCGCAAGCGAATAATTGTACCGGCCGTACGAACCGAGCGCGATCGTCGCATACGTCTGCCAGCTCAGCGTGGGCTCGAGCGTCGTGAAGTTGACGCCGCCGCCCAACCCCCCAAGCTGCGGCCCCATGCGCACCGAGGCGCCCGTGAACAGATCAGTGGCGAACATGCCGAGATCTCCCGCGCTGCCGGGAGCGTTCAGCGGGATACCGTCGAGGGTCAACTGCGTCTGACTTGCGTCGTGCCCTTCGAGCGAGACGGTTTGCGTTGCGTTGCTGTCGTCGCTCGACGTCGAGACGCTCACGCCGGAGAGTTTGTTGAGCGCGTCGGCGAGATCGCCGGAGAGCTTGCGCTGCGCCGAATTTTGCGAGAGCGCATCGGCACCGACCGTCGCCGTAGAGCGAACGCTCGCGTGCCCGATCACGGGCAACGACGACGTGCTACTCGCCAAACTCACGCTGACCTCGACAGCGCGGCCTTCGATGACTTCGAATTGTGCGGAGGTCACCGGTTGGTAGCCGCGCTTCATCACGCGTGCGCGGTAGATGCCGTCTGGCACGTCCGTAAACAGAACCTGACCGTCGCTTCCCGTCAATTCGCTCGCGATCACGGGGCCGGTCAGGAGCACGCGCGCGAATCCGATGGGAACTTTCGACTGCGCGTCGATCACGACGATCCGAATCTGGCCCAAGTCGCTCTGTTGCGCCGGCGCGCCTAACGGGAGAAGCTGGGCTAAAAGCACAGCGAGGATCCCGGCGGCCAGACGGCGTGCCATCGACCGCGATTCTCTCGTGCGCCGCTGAGAGGTCCCTTAGAGCGCGACGAGGGCGATGCTAGAGGGTAATGGTTACGGTGGTTCCTCTGCCTGGAGCGCTCTCGATTGCGATCGTGCCGCCGGCTCTCTCGATCGCTCGTTTCGCAATCGCGAGGCCCAGGCCGCTGCCGACAATCTCGCCGCGTTGATCGCCGCGGTAGAAACGCTCGAAGGCGTGAAGCCGCTCTCCCTCCGACATTCCCGGTCCTTCGTCTTGGACCGAGATAGTCGTATGCCCGTCCGCCTTTGCAGCGCGTAAGTGAATCGGAGCATCTGGAGCGTACTTCAGCGCGTTTTCGACGATGTTCCAAAGCGCCTCTCCAAGTTCGGTGCGATCGGCTACGATCTGCGTCGCTCCGTCGACGCTGTAATCGATGGCGCGTTGGTCGTCCAAACGCCGAGCCGCTTCGCATTGATCGCGCAAGAGTTCGGCAACGTCGATCGGCTGGACGTTCGGCCCCGTTTCGGCGTCCAGCCGAGCAAGACGCATCAAGCGGTCGATCAAACTACGCATGTGCTCTTTCTCGAGCGCCATCGTGCCGAGGATCTGCCGCGCGACTTTCACGTCGTCGACGGCGCCGCGCCGTAGCACATCGATGTATCCGCCTATGACCGTCAACGGGGTGCGTAGCTCGTGGCCCGCCTCGGCGGCGAAGAGCCGCATGCGTTCCTCCGTAGCGCGACGCTGCTCCATCGCCGATGCGACGGAGGCCGCCGCGTCGTTGTAGGCACCGGTTAGCGTCGCGATCTCGTCGCCGCCCGCCATCGCGAACCGGCGCTGCGCATAGTCACCGCTCGCGAGCGCCCGCAACGACTCCGTTACGTCGGCAAGTGGATGCAGCGCCTGCGCCGCCACCAGCCGGCCCCCGAACCATGAGAGGACGATCGCCAGCGCCGATATCCCGATCAAGACGAACCAGTACGGTGCCAGCGATCCCAGCAGCAGCCAGAGCGAAGGCTCGATCGCGACGAAACCGCCCGCTACCGAGGTGAACCCGCGTGGCGGGCGGCCGATATGTCCGGGAAAAAGTGGTCCGGGGAAAAAGTTCACGCTGTTGTCGGTCTTCGGAACCGTGCGCTGCACGTGAAATTCGAGCGGCATCGAGCCTCCGGTCGCGATCAGCAATCCCTGTTGCGGGGCGGGCGTCGGCAATCCCGGTCGCAGCGGCGGAGCATCGAAGAAGATGTGTTCCGATACGCGGAATCCGTTCGGACGCATTCCGAACTGCGACGCGTGCCGAACCCACGCGCGCTCGAGCGCCGTCATCTGCAACGTGCGGTCACCCGCGAGATACTTCCCCTTCGAGTCGAAGACGACGACGCGCGTTCCCAGATTGCTCAACTCCCGGACGATCGCCGGTGCGGCCGAGCGCAGCGAGAGGCCCGAGTTGGAATAGAACTCGGCGATATTGGCCGCTTGCTGCTCCTTGGCGATCATCAGCTCGAACTCGTAGTGACTCAACTGTGCGACCAGCGCGATCGACGTCGCCACGATGACGAGCAGCAGCGTTACGCCGAAAATCGTGGCGTATAGCATCGAGAGCCGCGAGGCGATGGAACGCTGCAACATGATCTTAGACTAACGAGGATTCACTGTGAGAGCCCGTACCCGACGCCGCGAACCGTCCGAATGAACGACCCCTGTTCGCCAGGCCGGTCGATCTTGGCGCGGAGATACGATATGTACGTCTCGACGATGTTCGGGCCGCCTTCGAAGTCGTGTCCCCAGACGATCTCCAAGAGATGGTCCTTGCTGAAAACTCGCCGCGGCTCGCGCATGAACACCGACAGCAAATCGAACTCGCGGTGCGTTAGCTCGATCGGGTCTTTCCCCCGACGTACGTCGCGCGTATCCACGTTCATCGTCACGTCGCGCCACTGCAAGACGCTCTCTTCGATCAGTTGCGGCCGGCGAAGTTTCGCCTGCACGCGCGCGATCAACTCTTCGAAGACGAACGGCTTGACGAGGTAGTCGTCCGCGCCTGCGCCGAGGCTGCGAACCTTGTCCTCGACGTCGCCCTTCGCGGTCAGCATGAGAATCGGAACGTGGCTGATCTCCCGCAGCATCGGCAGGAGCGCCAGACCGTCGACCTTCGGCATCATGATATCGAGAATGATGACTTCTGGGTCGAAGCTGCGGACGAGGTCGAGAGCCGCCTGTCCATCGGCAGCCGTCGCCACTTCGAATCCCTCGCGCGATAGCCCAAGCTCGAGCATCTCGCGAATCATGCGGTCGTCGTCGACGACCGCGACGCGCGCGTGTGTCACGCTGTCCATCTACGCTGCATCCTTCTCTCGAACCCTGTGAGCGGGCTGGGGGGATGCTGGGAGCCAGCGCGGCGGGGTCGCTAGGCGGAGCGAATCAAGCGCGGCGGGCGGGAATGCGGCTTGGCCGAGCCGTCCCGTCGTTCGAAGAGGCCGATCATCGCGTCGACCACCTTGGGATCCCACTGCTTGCCCTTCCCCTCGACAAGAATCTCGAGAGCCTGCCGTGGGAAGATCGCCGCACGATACGGACGATCGGAGACCATCGCGTGGAAGGACTCCGCGACGGCGACGATGCGCGATTCCAAGGGTATCTGAGGCCCGGCTAGATGGTCGGGATATCCGGTTCCGTCAAAGTACTCGTGATGAGCGCGCACGACGTCGACGCACCGGCGCAGGGAGGGGATCTGCGACAAGATGCGGCCACCGGCGGCGGAGTGCCCTTTCATGACCGCCCACTCCTCCGAGGTCAGCGGTCCCGGCTTGTTGAGGATCGCGTCCGGGATTGCGATCTTGCCGATGTCGTGCACGAGCGCGCAGAGCTCGACGAAATCGGCCTCCTCCCTTGACATCCCCATCACCGCCGCCAGGCGGCGCGCCCACACCGCGGATGCCTTCGAGAGACTTAACGTCCCGGCATCGCGTTCGGCAAGCACTGCCAGCAGCACGTCGCTCGAGCGATCGACCTCCCCAACCTGCGAGACGTCGAACGGGCTCGAACCGAAAGCTCCGCGCTGCACCTCGCTTGCAAGCTGCTCCAGCGCTGCCAGCACTCGCCGGCGTTCAACGGTGAAGTCACTTGCAGCAACCGAGATCGCGTACGTTGCGGCGGCGACCATGTCGCTCACCGCGGCGCGCCCGACTCGGGAAGCCTCCCGCTCACCCCATGATACCAGCCCGATCGGTTTGGCCAGGCTTAGCGAGAGGCAGAGCCTATCAAGGAGCATTCCGAGCGATGCCTCGAGCGAGGCATACTCGAAGAGCTCCGGCAGCGTCACGTGCTCGAGTGCACTGCGTCGCAGCGGCGGGAGATTACGCCCGAGAACCTCCCCGAGGCGCGTGACTGTCTGTGCGTTGTCCAACCGAGAACGTCCCTTTCCCGGTCGCCGACGCTGTGAGTTCCTAGCCGACCGATCCCGGCGGGCTGCTGAAGAGGTGCGGGTGTGCGTGAACGATACCCGGCAGCGCCATCACATTGTCGATGACCATGTGCCCAAAAAGGGCGAGCAAATGAAGCATGTTGTGGGTTCTCTCTGGGTAGAGGGTTGTCTACACGCAGTATACCCGGTGCAATCTTTACATGTCTCTACCCAACTTTGGGTAGATGGGTATGAGAATTGGGTAGTTCAGACAAAAGTCGCCGGTTATGCGGAGGCGCCGCCTCCGCCGTTACGGCCGGCTTCTCCGAGTCCCGCAGTCAAGAGACCGCGCTTTTGGGCGCTGATGACGGCAGCCTCGGCCCCACGGCAGCCGAGCTTCCTGATCGCGTGCTTGATATGCGTGTGGACCGTCAGGACCGAGCGATTCATGCTCTTAGCAATCTGCTGGCGGCTCATCCCGATCGCCAGCATCTCGAGCACCCGCCGTTCGGCCGGGGTCAACCGGACCGGCTGCCCCTCGAGGGCGCGCTCCAGAGCCTCCTTCCCGAGCATGACGAGCCGGCCGAAGCCCCCCAGACCGCTCTCCTCCATCGCCCTGACCAGCGGCGCCAGCTCGTACGGCGTCGCCGCGCCGTTCGCCGCCGCACGACAGAGGTAGAGCACCGCCTCGCGCATCGCCTGAGCCCCGAAGCGGCTCGACAACGGCTCGCGAGCGAGTATGCGAAGTACCATTGCGTGGCGTCCGGCGATGGCTTCCGCGAGGGCTGCCAGCAGGAGCGCGATCTCGAAGGCGAGGGAGGCGAAGCCGTCGCGCTGCGGCCCGGCAGCGTCGATTTCCCGAAGCAGCAGCGCGACCTGCTCCTTGGAGACGTCAAACTCGCGATCGAGACTCAGGCAGAGTGCACATAGCGCTCGCACGACTGCGGCATCGAACGTGTGCGGAAGATGGCCCAGCACCGACGCGAAGCCGCGCTGCGCCTCGCCGAAGCGGCCGTCCCAGGCGCTGCGGTAGGCCCGGCTCTCGGCGAGATAGACGTCCCGCGAGGAATCGCTCGTCGAAAGATCCGCCGCCCGCTTCTCGAGCGTCGCGACCCGCTCCACGTTGCCCCGCCAGAGCTCGAGAGCGAGTATCCGCAGCGTCTCGGTCTGCATGTCGAAGATGTCGCCGCACTTGCCGGCCGCCGTCAGTGCCTGCTGCGCGTACCAGAGCGCATACGAGACGTCGTTCTCGCCGTGCCACGCTTCTAAAGATAGGATGTCCAGCGCACGGCAGCCCAGACTGTGGAGGGAGAGGCGGTTGCAGATGGCGGCGCTCTGGGCAAGGGCGAAGCGAGCCCGTTGGCCCTGGCGCAGCTCCCATGCGGCGACTCCGGCGCGCTGCCGCGTTCTCGCCAGCGACTCGTTTTCCACGGAATACTCGGTGACCTCGTCGACGCGGTCGAGCAGCACGTTGGCGCGCTCCGCGTCGCCGGTACGCGCCGCCACGACCGCGCCCAGCGCGAGCGCCTCGGCAAGCACGGGCTTCGGGACAGACTCATCTTCGATCACCCGATCGACCATCGGCGCGGCGTCCTTGCCCTGATTGACCAGCAGCAGCGCGAGGCGCATCGCAGCGGTTGCGCGCAGGGTCGCATCACCCGCCGACGCGATGCTCTCTTCGAGCAGCAGCTCCGCCTCCTTGAACCGTCCCGCACTCGCTTCGATCGTGCCTCTGACCGCCAGCACGAACGGGTCGCGCTCGCGGTGCTCGCCGGTAAGCGCTGCGATCGCGTTCACGACGACGTCCATGTGCCCCGTGTTGAGAAGCTCGAACCCGTGGGCACTTAGGAGCCGATAGACCGATGCCTCGGCGCCCGCGTCGGTATAGAGCTGCAGCGGCACCTGCACGCGCCCGATGCTTTCGAGCGCCGCAGCGACCTTGCAGCGCAGACGATTGATCGCCGCCTCACCCTCGACCGCGAGCTGCTGGAGAACGAAATCGCGGAAGAGATCGTGACAGCGAAAGACGCCCGGGGTGGTTTCATGAAGGAAGGCGACCCGCTCACGAAGATCGGCGATGAGCTTGCGCGCGTTGTCGAATCCGATCGCCCTCATCGCTTCGACGTCGATCTCCGAGAGCAGCGCCGTCGTCTCCAGGAAGGCGCGCTCGTCCTCGGAGAGCGAACGATAGACCTGCTCGGCGAGATAGCCGTAAATCATGTCGCGTGTAAACGCCGTCAGGCCGTGGAGGTCGACCGAGCGCGTCGACGAGCGCAGCGCGAAGCTGAGCGCCGTCGGCCAGCCGTCGGTCAACTCGATCAGTTCGCGCAGCTCTTCTTCGCGCACGCCGAGCTTGAAAGCGACCGCTGCTTGCTTCGCTTCTTCTTCCGTAAATCGCAAGTCGCGCTCCTCGATGGCGAGATCGCAGTCGTCGTACGCGAGCCACGAGCCGATGGGTAGTCCCGTCGCCGTGCGCGTTGAGATGATCCATCGAATGTGCGACTTCGTGCGATTGATGAGCGCGACCAGAAAGCGCACCACCTCGGGATCGCCTTCGGCGACGTGTAGGTCGTCGACGGCAATCGTTCCACGATAGGCCTTCAGATGCTGCTGCATCCAGATCGCCAGATCGGCACCCGGCGTCCCCGAGGCGCGATTGCGCTCGTAGGCGATGGCAAGCGTCGCCCGCGCCTCGGGCGCCGCCTCTGCGATCGCCTCGGAGAGGCCCCGCAGCACGCCGGGCAGCGTGTTGTGCTCGGGATGCAGGTCGAAACGCAACCACGGTTCGTCTAGCTCCGCGAGAAATTGCGAGAGTGCGACCGACTTGCCATAACCAGCCGGCGCGATGATCAGGACGACGCGTTGATGAGCGGCCTCGACGATGCGCTCGACGATTCGCGGGCGAGCTATGGGCTTGAAGGCCCCGCCCGTTTCGATGCGCCCATCTGCGCGAACCCGTCGAATCATGGGGCGGGAACGTTACCCTTTCCGATCAACGCGCTGACCCATGCTGCAATCTCTGCGCCAAGCCAATGCAACCGGGGTGCAAGCCACGCGCGCTGCTTGGGACACGTGATCTCGCCCAACTCGAGCACGAAGGCTCCGTCTCGCGCGCGCGTCTGGCGATAGGCGTAATAGTGCCGCAGACCCGAGGTGAAGTTGTCGGGCCGAAAACCGAATGGAAATTTCTCCCCGTAAAACCGCTTCCACGACTGCGCGGCCTTGGCGTAACTGCGGCGCGGATAACCGATGGATGCGGCGCTCGTGCAGTGCGGCGAGATGCCGTCGAAATGAATGAAGACTGCCGCGTCGACGACATACGTGCCGCGGTAGTCGGCCGGCAGGAGCGCAACGCGCACACCATGTTCGCGCAAGATCTTCGCTGCCGCCGCTGCGACCACCGGCGTCCAGGCCCGTTCTCCCGGCGCGCCGAGCAGGCAGCGGTGCATGGGGAACCGCGCGCAGCTCTGCGGCCTTCCCTCGTGACCCGCCGAGATCACCACGTCGTACCCGCGTACGACCGGCGTCAGAATCCACGAGTACCACGGTGGCAGCGTCGCCGCCGCGAGGATCGCCGAAAAGAAGACCCGGTGCGTCGGCAGCCTTAGGCGGCTGCGACCAGCGGCAGAGACGTACGAAGCTCACGTTCGGCAAGATCGCGGAGCCACGAGTTGGGGAAGCGCTGCAGCGTCGCCGCGATGTACTCGTCGTAGCCCGGCCTGCTTACGCCCACATCGCGCAGCGCCAGCAGCGTCAGCACCGCGCGCCACCGGTAGCCGATGCGCTGGTAGATCGAGAACGCACGAGTGAAGTCAGAGGCGGCCTCAGCTCTGTTACCAGCGCCGGCAGCGAGAAGTCCGTCGGTGAAACACTCCATAGCGCGGGCATGGGGCTCCCGCGTCCACATGCTATCCAGTGCGTCCGTGGGTTGCACGGCGGCATAGCGTTCGCGGCACCTGCGCGCTGCGTCGGGATGACGCGAAGCGATGATTCCTGCGAGGTATAACAGGGCGGTATGTGCGCTGGAACCACACGATTCCCAATCGATTCTGTCTGCCCAATCGAGCGCCTCCTCGGCGGCGGCCCATCCGTTGACATGCTCACCGAGCACGAGCGAAAGATAGGCGCGGTCGCAAAGCGCATACGTCCGCCATGCCGGCGAGACTTCGAAGGAGACGGCTTCGTAGATTCTCTGCATAGCCTGAGCGAAGTCGCCCTCGATCGCATTCAGCCACGCAGCGTTGCGCGTGATTTGAAAGCGGTGCTCGCGCAGATATGGGGTCCAGCGGATCTGCGCCGCGCCGCGTAAAACCGTATCCATAACGGCAGGATCGTACATCTCGCGTGCAAGTAGCGCCGCATTCCAGTAGTTACTGCAACGTGTCATGACGTCTTCACGCGCGATCGTTGCGGCGTAGGCATAACGCCGCATAGC
>JAKAPO010000055.1 GCA_021807065.1 bacterium | reverse complement strand
CCGGTCTTCGTCGATCAGCCGAGCGTCGAGGACACGATCTCGATCCTGCGCGGCCTCAAAGAGAAATACGAAGAGCACCATGGCGTGCGCATCAAGGATGCGGCGCTCGTCGCCGCTGCGGTACTGTCGAACAGGTACATCGCCGACCGCTTTTTGCCCGATAAAGCCATCGACGTCATCGACGAATCTGCCGCGAAGCTGCGCACCGAGATCGACTCGATGCCGCAGGAACTCGATGAAGTCTCGCGCCGCGTCATGCAGCTTGAGATCGAGCGGGAAGCGCTGCGCAAGGAGGAGGACCGCCCGAGCCGCGAGCGGCTGGAGGTGCTGGAGCGCGAACTTGCCACGCTGCGAGAGGCGCAGGCGAACCTTCGCGTGCGCTGGGACGCGGAGAAAGGCGCCGCCGTCGAGCTGCGCGCGCTCCGCGAGCGGATCGCGCAGACGAAGGTGCAGATCGAGCAGGCGGAACGCCAATACGATCTTGGCCGTGTCGCCGAGCTGCGGTACGGGACGTTAGCGCAACTGGAAAAGGAGCTTGCCGAGCAGGAGCGCCGGGTTCATCGCGACGGTGCGCCGCTCTCCAAAGAGGAGGTCGACGAAGAGGACGTCGCCGAGGTGATCGCGCGATGGACCGGCATTCCGGTCTCGAAGTTACTGGAGGGCGAGAAACAGAAACTGCTGCATCTCGGCGAGGAGCTGCACAAGCGCGTGGTCGGCCAAGACGAAGCCGTCGACGCAGTAGCCGAAGCGGTGATTCGCTCGCGTTCGGGGCTTTCGGATCCAAATCGCCCGATCGGCTCGTTCATCTTCCTGGGGCCGACCGGCGTCGGCAAGACCGAGCTCGCCCGCGCCCTTGCGGACTATCTCTTCGACGACGAGCGAGCGCTAATTCGCGTCGACATGTCCGAGTATCAGGAACGTCACACCGTCGCGCGGCTGATCGGCGCGCCGCCGGGGTACGTCGGCTTCGAAGAGGGCGGTCAGCTCACCGAAGCCGTGCGGCGCCGCCCCTACTCTGTCATCCTCTTCGACGAGGTCGAGAAGGCGCACGCAGACGTCTTCAACGTCTTCTTGCAGATTCTGGACGACGGCCGTTTGACCGACGGTCAGGGTCGAACCGTCGACTTTCGCAATACCATCGTCATCATGACGTCCAATGTCGGCAGCGATCGCATTCTGGACTACAAAGGATCGTTCGACAGCGCCGAGTACGCCGTGATGCGCGCGACGGTGCTCGACGAGCTGCGCCGCCATTTCCGGCCGGAGTTCCTCAACCGCGTCGACGAGACGATCGTCTTCCATGCGCTCTCGCAAGAGCAGTTGATGCAGATCGTCGACATCCAATTGCGCCGCGTGCGCGAGCGGCTCGCCGACCGTCACATCGCGCTCGAGCTTACAGATGACGCCAAGCGGTATCTGGTGCGTACCGGCTACGACCCGACCTACGGCGCTCGCCCGCTCAAACGCGCGATCCAGCGTGAAGTCGAGACGCCGCTCGGGCGGAAGATCCTCGCCGGCGAAGTGCGCGACGGCGAGAACGTCGAGGTTGGGCTGGACTCGCTCCGCGGTGAGCTGACGTTCTCGGTCAAGGCGAAGGAACCGGCCACCGCCTAATCACAAGCAGCGGCCATGATGCTCATGGCCGCTGCCTTCACGATGGCGCAAGTGTTGTCGTATCCGTTCCCGGACGAGATCGTCGGCGATCGAGGTGGACACGCGTTCGCCTACGTGCTCGACACGCGCGGCGTGCGCAGTATCTGGTACGCGCAGGCACCGGATTTTGCACCGCGCGAGCTGTTCACGTCCGCCAGCGACGACGGTCAAGAGATCACGAACGTGTCGATTTCACGTGACGACAAGTACGTCGTCTACGTGCGCGGCGGAGATCACGACGCAAACTGGCCCGAGCCGCTGCAGCCCGATCCCGACTCGAACCCGATCCAGCCGCGGATGCAGGTCTGGTCCGTTGCAACGGGCGGCGGAGCGCCGAAAACGCTCGGCGACGGCGACACGCCGGCGATCTCACCCGATGGTACGCGGGTCGCATTCACGAGCGGCGGTGCGGTCATGATTGCGCCGGTCGACGGCAATAGCGCGGCCAAGCGACTCTTCTTCGATCGCGGCCAAGACTCCGATCTGCATTGGTCTCCGGACGGCTCGGCGCTCGCCTTCGTCTCGTCGCGCGGCGATCACGCATTCATCGGCATTTATCGCGACGACTCGACGCCGATCGAGTACCTTGCCCCGACGACGTCGCAAGATATGATGCCGCGCTGGTCACCCGACGGCAGTCGCGTTGCATTCATCCGCACCCCTGGCACCGGCGGCGCGCCGGTCAACCCGCTGAACTGGAACCCGCAACCGTGGCAGATCTGGGTCGGTAACGTGCGCACCGGCGGCGCGCGCCGCATATGGGCGAGTACCGACACGAAGCGCGGGTCGCTCTCCGAGTTTGCGATTCTCGATTGGATGAAGGGCAACCGGCTCGCGTTCGTGAGCGAGCAGGATAACTGGCCGCACATCTACGCGATCTCGGCGAATGGAGGTCCCGCGCGTCTGTTGACACGCGGGGCCTATCAAATCGAAGATACCTCAATCACGCCCGACCGCAGCGCCATTCTCTACTCCGCCAACACCGGCTCAACGCCCGGCGACGACGACCGGCGCCATCTCTTTCGCGTCGACGTTGCGACGGGACGCATCGCCGAGCTGACCAGCGGCACGGGCAGCGAAACGGGCCCGGTCGCGCTCGAAAACGGCGCCTACGTCTTCAACCGTGCCACTGCACAGCAGCCCCCGCTCGTGACGCTCGTCGCCAACGGCGCGAGGCACGTGCTCGATGCAAATCTTCTGCCGAACTATTTTCCACTGGCGCAACTCGTCACGCCGAAGGAGGTTTCCTGGCACGCTCCCGATGGCTGGTTGATACACGGAACGCTCTTCCTTCCGCGATCGCCCGGCCGGCACCCGGCGGTCGTCTTCGTACATGGCGGTCCGCCGCGCCAGATGTTGCTGACCTGGCACTACATGGATTACTACTCCAACGGGTATGCCGTGAACCAGTATCTCGTCGATCACGGCTTCGTCGTGCTTTCGGTCAACTATCGTCTCGGTATCGGCTACGGACATGATTTCAACTATCCGGCGCATTGGGGCCCGACGGGTGCCTCGGAGTATCAGGACGTGCTCTCGGGTGCGCGCTGGCTGCAACGCGATCCTCACGTGATCGCATCACGCGTCGGCATCTGGGGCGGATCGTACGGCGGGTACCTGACCGCGCTCGCGCTCGCCCGTAACTCCGACGTCTTCAAGGCGGGCGTCGATTTCCACGGATTGCACGACTGGTCGCTCGAGCTGGCGAAATGGATTGGACGGCAGACGCCGCGCTACCAGCAGTATGACGAGCGGGCGATCATGCGCACGGCATGGCTTTCGTCGCCGGATGCGTCGATTGCGAAGTGGCGCTCGCCCGTCCTGCTGATTCAGGGGGACGACGACCGCAACGTGACGTTCGCGCAGATGGAAGACCTCGTCGCGCGGTTGCGCCACACGCACGTGCAGTTCGAACAGATGGTCATCCCGAATGAAATCCACGGTTTCTTGCGATATGTATCGTGGTTGCGTGCCGACTCGGCAACCGCCCGATTTCTGGAGGAAAATCTCTGATGGATGCGACGCAGTCCCCTACACCGTTCGTCGCCGCGCTCTTCGCCGGCGATCGCATCGCCAAACCGGGAAACGCGATGTATCATACGTCGATTCCCGGCTCAGCGGCGCAGGCGAATCCGTTGGATCTCGCACCGAAACTCTTCGCGTATACGCTGCTCTGTTTGCGTGACGAAGGTGCGATCGCCTTTGCAGAGATGTCCAAGAAAGTACTGTTCGTCACGACGGCGTGGATACACGTGACGCGCACGGGAAAGCCAACCAGTGCGACCGGATTGGCGGCGCGATTGTTCGAGCGCATTGGCGACGGTAAGAGTGCGAAAGATGTGGTACGCGCGTGGTTCGCGAGCGACGTGTATAACCCGTGGGGCGATACCGTTGCGGCCGCGACGAAGGAAGCTATCGACGCCGGCTATCTCGTTCCAGAAAAACAAGGTGCGGCGGCATCGCTGGGCGCAAAGTTGACGCGGTTCGTTGCAACGACCGTAGCGCCTGGAAGAGAGGAAGAGCTTCACAAGGTCGCCGCCGACGCGGCGCAGCGCTGGGCGGGATACCAATCACGGGAGGGCGCGCTTGTCGATGCTTTGGTGAAGCAGTGCGGCAGCGGCATCGGATCGCGGCGCAATCAAATGGCCGCCGCCGGGATAGAGCAGATCGGCTGAGATCTTAAGGCCGCTGCGGGCGCCTTAGCAGGCTGCGGAAAACCGCAGCGGTCCTCCTGGAACCCCGGCACCGAGCCTCGCGGTCACGGGATGGCCGGCTGGAGGGAGGGGAACCGCTGTCCGCCGAATTGTCGGCCCGTCTGAAGAGTATTGGTCAAACGCATTTTCGCCGCTGATCCACTGATAGAGGAAGATTCGTGACTCGTATCTTGCTTGGCGCCACCGCTTTCCTAGCCAGCTGGTCATTCGCACTTGCCGCACCGAGCGTCCCGACGCGCGGTCAGGTACGAGGCGACGTCGTCCACATGAATCAGCAGTTTCATATCCTGGATGACAATCTGCGCATTGCATCGATCAGGTGGATACCTTCCACCGATCCGCTCGCCACAAGGATCTCGAATCTGCCACAGATGCAAGCTCCTACGGCTCCGAACGGGTATCTGTTGTTTAGCGTTCCGCAGAAGAATACGTCGAGAAATCCGCAGCCGGCACAGTATCTGAAGATCACGGCCTTCTACAAGGATGGGACTCAAGCGGACGACGGCGACGGAGTGCCGTGGTCGACGGCCTACAAGCAACTGCTGTACAACACGACGTTCTATCCGGGCCAGGGAGTAACCACGTATTTCATCATCGCGAACGTTCCGCAGCCGACGCGGAACAATCCGCTCACCAAACTCATCCTGAGCGATCCGGGTATGCAGAACGATTCCGGCTATCCGAGGGTCTATCGCCTGCTCAATCCCGTCGTCAAGTAGTAGAGAGTTCTCTCCGCCTCGCTTTGAGGCGATCGCTTTCCCTTAGTATCCGCTTGCGCACGCGAAGTGATTTCGGCGTCACTTCGACAAGCTCGTCGTCCTCGATGAATTCGATCGCACGCTCGAGCGACAGCTCTTCCGGCGGCGCGAGCTTGACGTTCTCATCGGAACCCGCGGCGCGCATGTTCGTGAGCTTCTTTTCGCGCACCACGTTGAGCGCAACGTCGTACTGATCGTTTGCCTGACCGACGATCATGCCTTCGTAGACGTCGACGCCGGGACCGACGAAGAATCGGCCGCGTTGCTCGACGCCCATGAGCGCGTACCCGGTGGTGCGGCCGGTATCGCTTGCAACCAAAGCCCCGACGGAACGCGTGGGCAGCTCGCCCTGCCATTCACGGTGATCGTAATAAGTATGCGACAGCGTGGCGGTTCCGCGCGTGAGCGTCAGCAGTTCGCCGCGAAGACCGAAGATCGCGCGCGTCGGCATCGTGTACTCGAGTCGTCGAGAATCGGCGAGCGTGACGAGGTTCGACATCGTCGCTTTGCGGCGTCCGAGCGCCTCGATCACCGCGCCGGTGTACTCCTCGCGCACGTCGACGACGACGTACTCGACCGGTTCCCACCGCTTCCCGTTGCGTTCGGTGACGATGACGCGCGGTTTCGAGACCGCGAGCTCATAGCCTTCGCGGCGCATCGTCTCGATGAGGATTGAGAGATGAAGCTCCCCCCGGCCGCGCACTTCGAACGTGTCGGGCGAGTCGGTCTCGGCGACGCGCAGCGCGACATTTGATTCGAGTTCGCGCATCAGGCGTTCACGAATCTGGCGCGACGTTAAGAATCGGCCTTCGCGTCCCGCAAATGGCGAGACATTGACGCTGAAGAACATCGAGACGGTCGGTTCGTCTACTGCAATGGCGTGCAATCCTTCGGGAACCTCTGCGTCGGCGATCGTGTCGCCGATGTTGAGATCCTCGATGCCCGAAACGCAAACGATATCTCCGGCCGACGCCTCCTCGGTTTCGAGCCGTTCCAGCCCGGCGAACGTCAGCAGCTTCGTCAACCGCAACCCTGAGGTAACGCTCCGATCTCGAGAAACCTTGGCGATCGGCATGTTGACGCGTGACGTTCCGCGGAAGATTCTTCCGATGCCGATCCGTCCGACGTAGGGATTATGATCGATTGCCGAGATCAGCAACTGGAAGGGACCGTCCTCGGCCGGCGCTTCGGGAACGCGCTCGAGTATCGCTGCGAACAGCGGTTCTAGGTCGATGCTCGGGTCATCCAGCGCCCGCTTCGCTATCCCGGCTTTCGCATTCGTATAGATCACGGGGAAATCGGCTTGCTCGTCACCGGCGCCGAGTTCGATGAAGAGATCGAAGGTCTCGTTGACCACTTGGCGCGGGCGAGCGTCTTTGCGATCGATTTTGTTGACGACGACGATGGCCCGAAGGTCGAGCTCCAGCGCCTTGCGTAGTACGAACCGTGTCTGCGGCATGACGCCCTCGGCGGCGTCGACGAGCAGTAGTATGCCTTGCACCATTTGCAGCGAACGCTCGACCTCGCCGCCGAAATCGCTGTGACCGGGCGTGTCGACGATATTGAATTTCACGCCGCGGTGCACGACCGCAGTATTCTTCGCGAGGATCGTGATGCCGCGCTCGCGCTCCAACGGATTCGAATCGAGGATTTGCGCTTCGACGACCTGCCCTTCTCGAAAGACGCCGCTCTGCTTTAGCATCGCGTCGACCAGTGTCGTCTTTCCGTGATCGACGTGGGCGACGATCGCTACGTTACGGATATCCGGCCGGGTTCTCATCGTTATTGCAAAGGTTTTGTAAAGGGTCACGCATCCCTGAACGCCGCGCGCAGCCTTTGCGTTTGCAAAGGCCGCGTCGTTGCGCGGTTTGCGCGACGAGCTGACGAGCGTGTGGTCATTCGGACGTAGTGTAGGCGAGTGTCAACGAATTGTAAACATTAACCCCGGGCTGCCGATGATTGGGAGACGATTGCCGCGAGGCGATCGAGACAGGGAGGTCACCAATGCGCATCTTCGCACTCGCGGCGGTCGTTCTTGGCGCCGGCGTTCCGCTCTTCGGCTACGCCGCCTCACGCCATCAGCCAGGTAACGCCGGCTACAACCACGGGCGCGTCCCCACGACGATGACTCTGAACGCCGTCATGGCACCCGCCGACGAGTATTTCGGGCACCAGAGAGAGAGCATTCTAGAGATTCGTAACCGGCTCCGCGACCTCGCTCGGCTCACCGATGACCAGATCTACGGCAGGATGAGCGAGCTAGAGGATCTCCGGGATGCCGTCCTCGATTGGCAGCACAAGTATCCGCACGATCCCTGGCTTCCGCGAATGCTCGAGCGCTTGAAACGCGACTTCCAGCGCGCGAGCGGCTACTAGCCGGCTACGGGAAAACCCCCGGCGCCGCCTCGACGGGCGGTTACGCCTTCATCGGTACCGTGAGGGTCGCCTCGATCACCGGCGTAACGGAGCCGCCGACTTCGATTCCGTCCCGGCCGCCCTCACCGCGAATCCGTACGTGCAGAAGGCTGCGGCGTCCGATCTTCGTTCCCTGTTCGCTCACGAAGTGCGTGCCGTCGGCGTTGCTGCAAAGTCCGTGCGCCATCATGTATGCGGCGAGAGGCCCGGTGGCGCTGCCCGTCGCGGGATCTTCGACGACGCCGTATTCCGGGGCGAAGAATCGCGAGTAAGCGCCCTCCGGAGTTACGGCGAAGACGAAGAGTCCGATCGTCTCGCCGATCTCTTCCTCGAGTTCGCGTAGCGCCGGTGCGTCTACGCACACTCGGTCTACCGCGTCGCGGTCGGTAACGGCAATAAACAACGCTGGGTTGCCGGCGCTGTACACCTGCGGCGGCGAGTCCGGTACGATATCCCATTCGCGTAGGTCGAGAACGCGCGCCGACGCGGCGCGATCGCACTCGCCAAGGCGTTCGATCGGCGGCGTGCGCAGCCAAATATATCCTCCTTCGAGGCGCACGGGAACGTCGCCGATGCCTTCTTCCAGAACGAAAGCGTTCCGATCGGGCGCGACGATGCCACGCTCGCGAATCACGTAAGCCGCTCCGATCGTCGGGTGCCCGGCGAAACGCAGTTCCCGCGCCGGCGTGAAGATGCGAAGCCGAGCGACGCAATCGCGCCGGCTGGGTGGAAGGATGAAAACGGTCTCGGAGAGATTCAGCTCACGCGCGATACGCTGCATCGCGGTGTCGTCGAGATCCTGACCTTCGTAGAAAACTGCAAGTGGGTTTCCTTCGAGCGGGATATCCGTAAAGACATCGACCACACGGTAGCGAAGCACCCGGCTCATGCGTGCGCGTCTTCGCGCGTTATGGGCGGCGGGCCTTGGCGGTAGGCGGCATCGTCACGGGACTGCTTGCCGACGATCGCCGTTGCCGCCTACCTGGCGGTGACTATTGCGGTTCTTGCGCTGCCCGAAACCAAGGGCGCGGAACCCGTCGCCGCGTAAGAAGATACGATGCATTGTACGCGCCGGGAACTCTTGAAGACCGGTGCCGCGGGCGCCGTGTTCTTGACGCTCGCCGATTGCGCGCGCCACGCTGCCGGCATATCGCTGGATGCTGCGCAGCGCGAGGTCGTCGGCAAGATCGCCGCAGCCATGCTCGAGGGAGCTTTGCCACCAAACGAACCCGAGCGCGCGCTCGCGCTTGCAACGGCGGTCGACGGTTTCGGCGTTGCCGTTGCCGGATTGCCGCCGGAAGTGCAAGGTGAAGTGCGGCAACTCTTCTCACTGCTGACGTTTGCACCGACACGGCGATTCGTTGCAGGGCTTCCGCCGTGGAATGACGCGACGATGCAAGACGTCTCCGCGTTTCTCGAGCGCTGGCGCTACAGCAACTTCACCATGTTGCGCGGTGCCTACGATGCACTGCATCAGCTCGTGATGGCCGGCTGGTACGGTAACGATGTGGCTTGGCCGCGGATCGGCTACCCCGGCCCGCCAGTACTTCCCCAAAATGCTTCGCATTTCAGGGACCCCCATGGTTAGAGAGCACCCCGGCACCTCGTGCCTGCACGCCCCCACTTCGTGGCTCCCCTCGTGATTGTCGATCCGATCGTTCGCGGTCTCGCGCACGGCTGGCACGTCGTCGATGCTTCGAAACTCGACCGCGATCTAGAGCTTGAAGCGGACGTTGCCATCGTGGGAACGGGTGCGGGCGGTGGAACCGCGGCGGAGATCCTCACCTCGCAAGGCTTGCGCGTCGCGATGATCGAGGAGGGGCCGTTGCGAAGTTCGCGCGACTTTCACATGCTCGAACGCGAGGCCTATCCACAACTCTATCAAGAGTCGGCCGGCAGACGTACCAAGGATAAAGGGATCGTGATCCTGCAGGGGCGTAACGTCGGTGGCTCGACGACGGTCAATTGGACGACGAGTTTTCGCACGCCGCCGGCAACGCTTGCCTTCTGGCAGCAGCACTACGGCCTGAAAGAGTACACGTCACGCCGCCTCGCGCCGTGGTTTTCTCGCATGGAACAGCGCTTGCACATCGAGCAGTGGCGCGAGCCTCCCAATGAAAACAATGCGGTGTTGCGACGCGGCGCCGAGAGCCTTGGTGTTCCTACGGGTGTCATTTCACGAAACGTCTGGGGCTGCCGCAATCTCGGGTACTGCGGCATGGGTTGCCCCGTCAACGCCAAACAGTCGATGCTCGTCACCACAATCCCCGCTGCGCTCGATCGTGGCGCAACGCTCGTATACCGCGCGCGCGCCGAGCGCCTCGCGCACGCCGGCGGCGTCGTGGGCAGTTTGGAATGCAGCGCGCTCGACCGTTCCGGTTTACGACCTGGACCGTATCGGGTTCGTTTGCGAGCGCGTGCGTACGTTGCCGCCGCCGGCGCGATCGGCTCGCCGGCCCTTCTGATGCGCAGTAATGCGCCCGATCCCAACGCGCTCCTAGGCAAACGCACGTTCTTGCATCCAACGCTCGTCAGCGCTGCGAGGATGCTCGAGGCCGTGGACGCATTCGCCGGCGCGCCGCAGTCGATCTACAGCGATCATTTCGTCGAAACGCCCTTCGACGGCCCGATTGGATTCAAGCTGGAGGTCCCACCGGTACATCCGGTGCTGATGGCGACGACGCTTCCAGGCTTCGGAAAAACCCATGCGGATCTCACAGCGGCAATGCCGTACACGCAGGTCATCATCGCGCTCTTGCGCGACGGTTTTCATCCGGGAAGCGCCGGGGGACAAGTCGGCGTGCAGAACGATGGAACCCCGTTGCTCGATTATCCTATGACTCCGTATCTCTGGGAGGGAGCGCGTCGTGCGCTCAAGAT
>JAKAPO010000054.1 GCA_021807065.1 bacterium | reverse complement strand
GATCTATCATCAGAATGTTCTTCGGCATGATCTCGTTGCGCAGATTCTGGGGCACCCGCGCGCGGCGGTAGCGATTGCGTAACGCAATGGCCACGGCCCGCTTCGCCTTTTGCTGTCCCACGATGTACGCATCGAGTGCCGCGACGATCTGCGACGGTGTCATGGCTTGCGCGTCGCTTGCAAGCGCAACCTGTGCGCTCAAGGTACTGCCTCGACGACGATCTTGTCGTTGGTGTAGATGCAGATTTCGGATGCGATCTCGAGCGCTTTTCGCGCGATGCTCTCGGCGTCGAGCGAGGTGTTGCGCAGCAATGCCGCGGCAGCCGCCTGCGCGTATGGACCTCCGCTTCCGATCGCCGCGATGCCTTCGTCGGGTTCGATCACGTCGCCGTTTCCCGAAAGCACGAAGAGTTGTTCGGGTGATCCGACGATCAACAGCGCTTCGAGCCGCCGCAGCACGCGATCTTGCCGCCAGTCTTTAGCGAGCTCGACCGCGGCCCGCCGCAAATCTTTGAACTCTGAAAACTTGCCTTCGAACTTTTCGAGCAGCGTGATGCCGTCGGCCGCCGAACCGGCGAACCCCGTCAGTACGGTCCCGCCTGCGATGCGGCGAACCTTACGCGCCCCGTGCTTCACCACGGTCTTGTCGATCGTGACCTGGCCGTCTCCGGCAATGGCTAGCTTTCCATCTCGACGTACCGCGAGGATCGTCGTACTTCGAAAGTTCATACTTCTACCGATCCCGCGCCGTTCCGCCCATGCCACTTACGAAGAGACGGCGGCTTCCGCCACCTCTGCCGATGCGAGCGAGGAGACGTCATGCGTACGGTCGGCCGCGCACTCCAAATGGGTGATGCCGCGCCGAGTCTTGGTAACGACATAGGAGCCGCAGACCGGGCAACGATCGGGAACGACGCGATCCCATGAGATGAAATCGCACTTCGGATAGTTGATGCAACCATAGAACTTCCGCCCACGTCTGGAGACGCGCTCGACGATCGCGCCGCCGTCTTTGGGGCAGATCGCGCCCGTGTCCTTCACGATCGGCCGTGTCGTCTTGCATTCCGGATAACCGCTGCACGAGATGAATTTCCCGAAGCGCCCCATCTTGATCACCATCGGACGCCCACAGTTTGGACAAATCTCGTCGGTTGGTTCGTCGCGGATGTCGAGCTTGGGCAGTTTCTTTTCGGCCGCCGCAAGCTCGTCGGCAAAGGGGCCATAGAATGAGGCTAGCAGCGCGACCCAATTTTCGCGTCCTTCGGCAACCTTGTCGAGATCGGTCTCCATCTCCGCGGTGAACGCAGGGTCCATGATCTTCCGGAAATGCTCGACCAGCAAATCGTTGACGGCCTCGCCGATCTCGGTGGGCATGAACTTGCGCTCCTGCTGCCGCACGTAGCCGCGCGCCTGAATCGTCTCGACGATCGTCGAGTACGTCGAAGGGCGTCCTATGCCGTTCTCCTCGAGGGCTCGCACCAATGAGGCCTCCGTGTACCGCGGCGGCGGTTCGGTGAAGTGCTGGGCCGGCGCGAGTTTCCGGCGTTCGAGTTCGTCGCCTTCGCGCAACTCCGGAAGGCGGGCCGGACCTTTCTCTTCGCCCTCTTCGACAGGCTTGTACAGCCTCATGAAGCCCGGAAATTTCACGACGCTTCCCGTCGTTCGGAATCCGTAATCGCCGCTCGCGATCTCAACCGTCGTCTGGTCGATGATCGCCGAAGCCATCTGCGAAGCGACGAAACGCTCCCAGATCAGCGTGTAGAGCCGCAAGTCATCGCGCCGCAATACGTGGGCGAGCGAAGCAGGGCTTCGAAACACGGAAGTAGGCCGAATCGCCTCGTGCGCATCCTGCGCTCCCTCCCGCGCTCGGTGCGTTCTCCCGCCGTAATACTGTTCACCATATTCTCCAACGATGTATTCACGTCCGAGCTCGCGCGCTTGCTCCGAAATGCGCGTCGAATCGGTACGCATATAGGTGATGAGCCCCGTGGTCCCTTCCGATCCACCCAGATCGACGCCTTCGTACAGAGCCTGCGCGATCTGCATCGTGCGCCGCACGCGAAGCCGCAGCCTGCGAGACGCTTCCTGTTGCATCGTCGACGTCGTGAACGGCGGTGGCGCGTGGCGCCGAACCTCGCGCTGCTTGATCGATTCGACGCTCGACGACGCGCGTTCGAGTTGCTCCAGAATCGCGTCCGCCTCTCCTTGGTCGGCGATCTCGACCTTCTCGCCAAAACGCGTAACGAGATCTGCAGTGAAGGGCAGTTCCGGTTCACGCTTCGTTGCGAACTGGCCGGAAATCGTCCAATACTCTTTCGGAACGAAGGCGCGTATTGCGCGCTCTCGCTCGACGATAAGCCGCACCGCAACCGATTGCACCCTGCCGGCCGAGAGACCGCCGCGGACTTTTGCCCAGAGCAGCGGCGAGATCTTGTAACCGACGAGGCGGTCCAAGATGCGGCGCGCCTGCTGCGCGTTGACGCGATCCATGTCGATGCGGTGCGCGTTTTTGAGCGCCTTGCGCGCAGCCTCTTTCGTGATCTCGTGGAGTTCGATACGCTGTGGATCGTCGAGTTTGAGCAGCTCTGCCAGATGCCAGGCGATCGCCTCGCCTTCACGATCGGGATCGGTCGCGAGGTAGACGTTGCTTGCGCCCTTCACGGCAGCGCGCAGTTCCTTGATGATGTCGCCCTTGCCCTTGATCGTCAGGTAGTGCGGGGTAAAGCCGTTCTCGATATCGACGCCGAGCGTCGACTTCGGAAGGTCGCGCACGTGCCCTACGGATGCCTTCACCACGTAGCGTGGAGGTAGGAACTTCTTGATCGTCCGCGCCTTCGTGGGAGACTCCACGATGATGACGGGCTTTTTCACGGGGCGAGTATATCACCCACCGTCAAGGCGGAGGCAAATTCGGCGGTTCAGGAGCGATGCTGTAGACGTTCTCGCGGCCGCTCGCCCAGCGCATCCGGCGCTCGGTCTCGCTCGACCTCTGTGCCACTCCGCCCTCCTGGCTCCGCGGCGCATTCACATGCCGCTCGAGCACCCCGGGTATCGCCACGCTATATCGTCGTCCCATCCCCTTCAATGCCTTCTTGCTCCCGAAAACTGTACCTCGCTTTCCCACTCCGATCGCAGAAAACTCGCTTCGCGAAAAAGTTTTTGGGGGAACACGAATTGCATGTCCTTCACGTAATTTGCATTGTTCAATGAAATACACTATGATGCGCGGTAAAGCGCTGCGAAATGCGCTGTCAGCCAACACTTGATCGTCCCGCGCGGACGAGGAGGAATTGATGGAAGACGTCATGGGTAACGGCGGCATGATGGGCGAGGAACTCGCTCCAAAGCCGCAGCGGAAGGGTGGCCGCAAGAAGAAAGCTGCCGCGCGTAAGGGTGCGGCTCGCAAGGGTGGAGGCCGCAAGAAAGGCGCACGCAAGGCTGCGGCGCGCAAAGGCGGACGCCGTAAGGGTGGCCGCAAGAAGGCAGCCGGCGGACGCAAGAAGGGCGCACGCAAGAAGGGCGGACGCAAGGGCGGACGCAAGGGCGGTCGCCGCAAGGGCGGTCGCAAGAAAGCCTAAGCGGCCGGAAGCAGTTGCAATGGGGCGGTAGCACCGCCCCATTTTTGTCGGCTTCTTCTTCAGTAATTCCGTTCGTCTTCACAAGCGTGCGGCAGCCTTGAGCGTAGTGGCGACGCTGGCGATGGAGCGTGAAGTAGATTGCAGCATGGAGTATGCCGCACGCTGCGTCTACGGTGCTCTGGGAGCGAAAGGACCGGATGAGATAACGAAGACCTTCCACGTCGGCGCGATCGCGCGCGACGTGCTTCTCACCCTAGGCGATCTCGACCAACGGGGCCCCATTTGGCGCATCCCCGTGAAATGGCACGTTCCCAACAGCAACGCTTTTCCACATTTTCGTGGCTTCTTCGAACTCCGTAGACGCTCCACGCATAGGCTTGCAATCGTCCTGCTCGGTTACTATCAGCCTCCCTTCGGCGCGGTCGGTGCCGTGTTCGATGCCGTCGCCGGCTTTCGAATCGCGAACGTAACCCTCTCGCAGCTGATCGACGAGATCGTCGCTGCGATCCTCGCGCACGAATGCGCCGATCAGCCGGCTGGCGGCAGCGTGAGCTCGGGTGCCTTGCCGTTACGCTCCTGAACGAGGTGGCACGCCGCGAAATGGCCGTTACCGTAGTCGAGGAGTTTGGGCACTTCGCTCACGCACCGGTCGAACGCAACGGGGCAGCGCGTGTGGAAGCGGCACCCGCTGGGCGGATGAACCGGTGAGGGAACGTCCCCGCTAAGCACGATCCGCTGGCGTTGTTTTTCGACCGCCGGTTCCGGTATCGGGATCGCGGAGAGTAGCGACTGCGTGTACGGGTGCAACGGATTCTCGTAGAGGTCGTCCCGCGCGGCCAGTTCGGCTATCTCGCCGACGTACATCACGGCAACGCGGGTGGAGATGTGACGGACTACCGAGAGATCGTGGGCGATGAAGAGGTAGGTGAGCCCAAGCTCGCGCTGGAGATCCTCGAGCAGATTGATGACCTGCGCCTGGATCGAGACGTCGAGCGCAGAGACCGGCTCGTCGAGAACGATGAATCGGGGCTTGACCGCGAGCGCGCGCGCGATGCCGACTCGCTGGCGCTGTCCCCCGGAAAACTCGTGCGGATACCGGTTCGCGTGGTAGGTTCGCAAGCCGACCATCCCGCACAGCTCCTTGACCCGTTCTTGCACCGGTTTTCCATTCGCAAGACCGTGCAGCCGCAGGGGTTCGCCGATGATTTCGCCGACGGTCATACGCGGATTCAAGGACGCATACGGGTCTTGAAAGATGATCTGCATCTCGTGGCGCAACGGGCGTAGTGCCCTGCCCTGCAGATCCGTGATATTGCGCCCGTCAAATATGATCGAGCCGCGCGTAGGATTCAGGAGACGCAGGATCAGGCGCCCGACGGTGGTCTTCCCCGAACCGGATTCACCGACAAGCCCGAGCGTCTCACCCGGTCGTATCTCGAGGCTGACGCCGTCCACTGCGTGGACGTCCGCGACATGCCGCGAGAACAGCCCGGCACGAACCGGAAAGTATTTGTAGAGGTCTTTGATTTCTACGAGGGGACGGGACGTCTGGTCCATCACGTACCGTTGGCGACCGGTGCCGTCTCGACCTCAATCGGCCGTTGGCCCGCCGCTTTCGCATCGTAAAGCACGCAGCGCGCAACGTGCCCTTCGCCGAAGTCGTACAGCGGCACCGGCTCCGCGCAGATCGGCATCGTATAAGCACAGCGCGGTGCGAACGAGCAGCCGGCAGGAAGATTGAGCAGATTCGGGGGTTGTCCCTTGATCGGCACGAGACGCTTGCGCTCGCTCTTGTCGAGGCGCGGTAAGGATGAAAGGAGCCCTTGCGTGTACGGCATGCGCGGTTGCTCGAAGATCTGCTCGGCGGTTCCATATTCGACGAGATTGCCGGCATACATCACGAGCACGTTGCGGCAGACTCCGGCGACGACGCCGAGATCATGCGTGATTAGGATGATTGCGGTGCCCGTATCGCGCTGGATCTCGTTCATGAGGTCGAGGATCTGTGCCTGAATCGTGACGTCGAGTGCGGTCGTGGGTTCATCGGCAATGAGGAGCTGGGGATTGCACGAGAGGGCCATTGCGATCATCACGCGCTGCCGCATGCCGCCGGAGAACTGGTGGGGATAGTCGTCGAGCCGGCTCGCCGCCGCCGGAACCCGAACCCTGCCGAGCATTTCGACGGCTTTCCGGCGAGCAAGAGATCGGTTCAGACCGAGATGGAGCCGCACCGCCTCCGCTATCTGCTCGCCGATCGTGAGCACCGGATTGAGGGACGTCATCGGGTCTTGGAAAATCATCGCGATCCGGCGGCCACGAACGCGACGCATCTCGGCCTCGCTCTTTCTGAGAAGATTCTCTCCGCCGAACGTCATCGCGTCGGCCGTCATCGTTGCGGAACGCGGCAACAGGCGCATCACCGAGAGCGCCGAGACCGTCTTGCCGGAGCCCGACTCGCCGACGATGCCGAGCGTCTCGCCGGGTTCGAGGGAGAAAGAGAGGCCGTTGACCGCGGTTACGGGCCCGTCTTCAGTCCTGAAGATCGTCCGAAGACTACGAACTTCGAGCAGTGCCACTATAGTGAGAGCCGAGGTTCGTCCGACCGAGGAATCTCGGACCGAGGAACGGGCACGGACGCAGGAGTGAGGACGCCGAGAAGCAGGAGCGAGTCAGGATGGCGAGCGACGAGCGGTTCCGAGGTGAACGAACCTCGGCTTGAGCGTTCAATGCGGTTCGAAGACGGAACACCCGGGGTAGCTCAGATCCCCGTAAGCGATAAGATGAATGCCGTGATGACGAACGTCACGGCAACCCACCCGGTGAGACGTTTGAGTTGCTCTTCGGCTCCCAAGCGGCCGTGGTACGCCGATTCGACACGTCCTCCGATAGTGCCGGAGAGGCCTTCCTGTTTCGTCGTCTGCACGGCGAGTAGGATGACCAAACCGATCGCGCAAGCGATGAAGAGCCCGGCAACCGTGTGGGTGAGCCACGACGCATGGGTCTGGAAATAGGTGAACTGTTGCGGCGTAACCGGCAACGGCGTCTGAGCCGGCAGTAACGGAACGGCGCCGGGGTGCGCGGCCGGCGCCGCAGGGGGGTGCGCCGTCCGCGTAGCGGCGGCGATCGTAAACTGCGCGTTCAAGAGTCTCTCCTTACGATTCCAAAGAAGGTTCGGCGCTCGTGGTTCGCACGCCGCGCATCGCGCCTGCGATGCGCTCGGCGATCGACTCGGCCGCGAGTCCGAAGCGCGCGCGTTGCGTAGGCTGAGCGTCATGCTGCACGAGCACGCTCGGTACGCCGACGCGTTCGATGCGGGTTCCGATCCCTCGATCCGAGGCCCACTCTACGACCGCTGCGCCGAAACCGCCTGCGAGCGAATGCTCTTCGAGCGTCAAGATCAGGTCGTGGCTCGCGGTGAGTCGTTCGAGCAACGCTTCGTCGAGCGGCCGGGCGAAGCGAGCGTTGACGATCGTCGGCAGCCCGCCATTCCGGCCGCGTAACGTCTCCAGTAAATCGTAGGCATCGAGCGCGACGTCACAGGTGTTCCCGAGAGCGAGAACCGCGACGCCCTGCCCGTGGCGCAAGATCTGTGCCTTGCCGTGCTCGATGGGCGCGATTTCACCGACGTGGCGTCCCGCGCTCGAGCCTCGCGGATACCGAATCGCCGCTGGGAGATCGAGCGAGAGCGCGTGCTCGAGATCGGCAACAGTTCTTCCTCGCAGCGCGGTGCCATGATCGTCATACCGGGGAGCGCACGCAGATAGGCGATGTCGTAGAGTCCCATGTGCGTCGGACCGTCGTCGCCGACGAACCCGGCACGATCCATGCAGAAGATGACCGGCAGCTCTTGCACGCAGACGTCGTGAACCACTTGATCGTAGGCTCTCTGCAAGAACGTCGAGTAGATCGCGCATACGGGTCGCAGTCCAGCCGAGGCCGCACCCGCAGCAAAGCAGACCGCGTGCGCTTCGGCAATTCCGACGTCGAAGAATCGCTCGGGGAATCTCTTGCCGAACTTCGCGAGTTTCGTCCCGTCCGGCATCGCCGCGGTGATCCCGATGACGCGAGCGTCCTTCGCGGCAACGACGTTCATAGCATCGGCAAAGGCATCGGAAAAAGTGGGACGCGCGTTTGGTTTCACCTCGAGCTTCCCGTTCTCGACGTCGAACGCACCGCAGCCATGGAACGTTCTGGAGTCGCTCTCCGCCGGCTCGTATCCCCTTCCCTTGATCGTGCGAACGTGCAACAAGACGGGCCCCTCGATTCCCTTCGCCGCCTCGACCGCTTCGACGAGTGCGTCGATGTTATGGCCGTCGACCGGTCCCATGTAACGGAACCCTAGCTCTTCGAAGATGACCGTCGTCTTCTCAACCGGCGAAACAAAGTGCATCGCGCCCATCTCTGCGGCCTGGAACGCCTTGCGCGCGATGCCACCGAACGGAAGCCGGTGCAACACGTCTTTTGCTCTTTCGCGCGCGACGTTCGCGAAATGTTTACTGCGTATAACCGAGAGATACGACGCGATCGACCCGACGTTCGGCGCGATCGACATCTCGTTGTCGTTGAGGATGACGATAAAATTGGAACCGAGCTGCCCCGCGTTGTTGATGGCTTCGTACGCGAGACCGCCGGTGAGTGCACCGTCCCCGAGCACCGCGACGATCGTTTCATCGCGGCCCGCGAGGTCTCGCGCGATCGCCATACCGAGCGCCGACGAGACGCTCGTCGAAGCATGCCCCGCACCAAACACGTCGTACGGCGATTCGCTGCGCATCGAGAAGCCGGAGATGCCTCCGCCCTTGCGCAGCGTATGGAAGCGATCGCGCCGGCCCGTGAGAATCTTGTGCACGTAAGACTGATGGCTGACGTCCCACACGATCTTGTCGGGCGGCAGATTCAGCGTACGGTGCAGAGCAAGCGTGAGTTCGACGACGCCGAGGTTTGGGGCTAGATGGCCGCCATTGCGCGAGCACGTCACGACCAGCATGTCGCGAATCTCCCGCGCCAAAGCGTCCAGCTCGGACCGGGATAACGCTTTGACGTCGGCCGGGCACTCGATTCTCTCGATGACCATCCCCTGGGGTTCCCAGGCGGCCCCCGCCGACCCTCCAGCGAAGGAACGTGGATGCGCCCGGAAACAAGCGCCCCCATCGTCGTGCCCGTTCCGGCTAAGGGGCGCCGCGTCTGGCGCGATCTCGCGCGCATTCTCTCGACGATCTTCAACCCGTTCCTCAGCGCGCTGGCCCTGTTCGTCATTCTCGCCCATGCGGGCAGCCGCAACGTTCCCGGTTTCTGGACGCTAGCGTTTCTCTCGACGCTCTTCACGTCGATCGGACCGATGCTCTATATTTTCTGGCTCTATGCGACCGATCGCATCTCCGATCTCGATATGTCGGCACGTCACGAACGCGAGGCGGTCTTCAGCGCCTTCGCCGTCTTCTACGCGCTGGGAGCGCTGCTCATGTTCTTCGTTCACGCGCCGCGCGTCATGATTGCGGCAATGCTCGGGTACACGCTCTCGACGATCCTCGTGCAGTTCGTCACGCGCTACTGGAAGATCAGCACGCATGCCGTCGGCATTACCGCACCGCTGGTCGCGTTGACGCTGCTGTACGGGCGGCAGCCCCTCCCGTTCTTGGTTCTGGTTCCGATGGTTTGCTGGGCGCGCGTCTACTTACGAGCCCACACGCTGATGCAAGTCTTCGTCGGAGCTGCCCTCGGCGCCGGCTCTACGCTGCTGGTCTTTCACCTCTTCCACATTACCGCCATCACGGCTTCGGCGTAGCCGCTCCGGTACGCGTGCTAGTGTGAGCGCAATCCTCGCAACGCGCGGCATGAGTCTCGGACGCAGCAAGCGTGGATCGAACGAAGCCATGAGACGCCGGTTCTCCGAAAGACAGGCTTCCAGCACCCGGGAAATCGTCAAACCCTGAAAAACCGCGTCGCCGGCCACGGGCGCGCCGTTCGAGCCGGAGGCCGCAGTTTTCCCATTGCGAATGACGTTGCGTATGCCATGCCAATAGCCGCAGGCCGCCGCAAACGTTTGGCTGGGCCGCAGTAGGAAAGGACGGCGCGCGCGCTCGTATGCGAGCCAGTTTACGAAAAACGTGATGTGGCGCGCCTCCTCCGAGAGCACGCGCGAGAAAATCGCGAAGAGCGAGTCCGGCATGAAACCGGCATCCCGGGCCAGCTTGAAAACGCCGAAGCCGATGAACGAGTCGATGCACTCGCCGCAACCGAAGTCGAGGAACGCTTGATCGGTCGCGACGACCTCTGGCTCGTGACTCTCCGCCGGAAGATCGTAGCGCCTCACCATCTCGCCGATCAGCCTGCCATGGCGGTCTTCCTCGTATCCCTGCACCTCCAACGCCTCGCGGACGAGCGGATCTGGTTGCCGCTTTGCGAACGCGGTAACCATGACGCCCGCATTGCGCTCGACCTGCCATAGCGTGTCCCACACCGGCAGCGCTCGCAGCAGTTCTAAGTCCCGCTCGCCCAGCGTCGGCCATGCGAGGCTTTCCGGTTCGTAGCGCACGTGTGTCCGGACAAACGTCCGGCAAAAGAGCTCTTTATGTTCCTGCGATCCCGGTCGCATTTGCACGCTTGTACCTCCAACTCGGCTGCGCTAATCTCGGGGGAGCCTGCACATTCAGGAACCCTTATTGGTCACCGCCAGGTTGCGTCGCCTCCAAAGGGCACCGCTTCCGAATAGGCCGGCCGCCCATACGACGAGCGAAAGCAGTTCCCGTAACGGGACGAGCCAGGGGCGCGCTTGATCTGGGACGCGCAGCATCCGGTGCGCCAGAACGTCGAGTGCGACTCGAGCTGTTAGTGATGCGATGAGGAGTGCTGCGCCCAACATAACACCGGGAAGAAACAACAAATCGAACACCGCGAAGACGAGAGGAAACGTAACGACGCTTCCGACGTAACCGGCCGGCCGCACCGAACGAATCGTCCGCGCCCAGCGTATCTCGCGCGTCAAGAGGTCGCGGACGCTCGTCTCGGAGATGAGCGAGATCGGA
>JAKAPO010000053.1 GCA_021807065.1 bacterium | reverse complement strand
GCATTAGAAGCGAACCCCACCTGCCGCATCGCTGCTCCGGAACGATCGCCGTGCCGCCAAACCTCTCCGGAACGATCCGCACCAACAGGCCCGACGCGCAGCGTTTGGCCAACCTCGTGCGGGGAGGCGCCGACGCCGTCGTATTAGGCGCTCCCGCCGGCGATCTCGGCAAAGCGCTCTCAATGCCCACGACGCATTACGTCGGTGCCACAAGGATTGCCAACGGCGTGGCCGGCGCTTTCACTCAATCCGTCGCTCGCGTCGCGGCGAACTTCAACAGCGCATTCGAAGGAACGGCGGGCGCTCGCTGGCTGTTGACGGTGCGCGGCCGGCCGGTGGCGATCGGGTACCCGCTCGGCCGCGGCAGAGTGCTTGCGATCGCGGCGCCGGATGTCTTTAGCAATCTGAATCTCGCTTCCGAGCAAAACGCGTGGTTCGCATACGATCTCCTCAGCTTCAAGACACCGGTGCTTTTCGATGAGAGCTTGCACGGCTATATGGAGGGCACATCGATGTGGGCGGTGCTTCCCGCCCCCGTGCACGACGCCGTCTGGATCGCGCTCGGCGTCCTGTTGCTCGCTGTCATCGGCGGTATCTTCCGCTCCGCTCCGCCGATCGCGCTCTCACCCACCAGGCCGCGAGACTCCTCAGCCTACCTCGCGGCGATGGCATCGCTGCTTGCGCGGGCGCGTGCCGGCGAGGCGGCGATCGAGCGGCTCTCGAACGACGCGCAACGCCTGGCACGAAAGCGGCATTCGCTCGCGGCTCGCCCCGACATCGCTGCTGGCCTCGACGCGCTCGGCGAGATGCACGCAATCGACCGCCCGAGCAACGCGCAGGTGCTCGCCGCCGCGCAAATCTACGCACGCCTACGAAAGGAACTCGCGACGTGATCGAAGAGACGAGAGCCTCCACCGGCGCACTGACCGAGCGCGTGCGCGGCGCGCTCGCAAGCGCCGTGGTCGGTGGCGAACGCATTGCATTTGCGTTAACGGTCGCCTTGCTCGCTCGCGGTCACGTGCTGATCGAAGGTGTCCCGGGCACCGGAAAGACGTTGGCGGTGCGAGCATTCGCGCTCGCGCTCAGGCTGGCGTTCCGCCGCATTCAGTTCACGCCGGATCTCATGCCTTCGGATGTCACCGGAACTACGGTCTTCAATCCGAAGAGCGGTGAGTTCAGCATTCGCCCGGGACCGCTCGTCACGAATGTGCTGCTCGCGGACGAGATCAACCGCACCCCGCCGAAGACGCAAGCGGCGCTGCTCGAAGCGATGGAAGAGTCGCGCGTGACGATCGACGGCTCGCCGATCGAGCTTCCCGCTCCCTTCATCGTCTGCGCGACGCAAAACCCGATAGAATATGAAGGAACCTATCCGCTTCCGGAGGCGCAGCTGGACCGGTTCTTGGTCAAAGTCGATGCGACGTACCCGCGCGAGGATGAAGAAATGCTCTTGCTCGAACGCGTCGCCGAAGGCTTCGATGCCCGGCATCTTGAGGAGTCCGGCATCGCGGCCGTGACGAGCGCGGCCGAGTTGCTCGCCGCGCAGCAGACCGTGCGCCGCGTAGTCTGTTCTCCCGAAGTACGCACGTACGTCTATCACCTCGTCGAGGCGACGCGCGAGAACCCGCGCCTGACGCTCGGCGCATCGCCACGCGCGGGTGTCTGCCTGCTACTCTCGGCGCAAGCGGCCGCAGCGATCGACGGACGCACGTTCACAACGCCCGACGATGTGAAGGACGTCGCTCCGTTGGTGCTTCCGCACCGCCTGATTGTGCGGCCGGAGGCCGAGATCGAAGGCGCAAGGGCGCGCGATATCGTCGACGACCTGCTGGCCTCCGTACCCGTGCCCCGCAGTTGAGGACGTAGGAAACCGCCATGCTTGCGTTGTGGGTCACGCCGCGCGCGCTCCTGATCCTCGGGATCATCGCGCTTGCGCTCGCGTGTTCGCCGGGGCTTGGTGTTCTTACATCGCTTGCGTCTGCTGGGGGCATCGTTCTCGCCGCTGCGACGCTCACCGATTTCGCGCTCGGACCTCGCCGGAGCGCGCTCGCGATCGAGCGCCGCTTGCCCGAACGCCATTTCGCGATGCGCAATGCCGCGGAACTGCGCTACGCGATCACCAATCGCTCGCGCGTCGCGATTAGAGTCGGCATCGTCGAGAGACCGGTGCGCACGTTGTTTTATGTCGACGACGAAGCCGTTGCAGAAGTGCCAGCGCGCAGCCGGGCGATACTTTCGCGCTGCGTGATTCCCATCGCGCGCGGAAAGGACAGGCTCGGCGAGCTCTACGTTTGGTACGAAAATTCTTTGGGACTGTTGCGCAGGCGCATGCGCGTCACGCTTGAGCAGGAGATCCGCGTCTACCCCGACCTCTCGGCGGTGGAACGGTACGGGCGCCTCGACGTTCGCAACCGCTTCGTCGAGGCGGGGCTGCGGCGGATGCGGATGCTCGGCACCGGCACCGAGTTCGAAAGCTTACGCGAGTACCTGCCGGGCGACGCCTTTCGTTCCATCAATTGGAAGGCGACGGCGCGCCGCGGGCGATTGATGGTGACGCAGTACGAAGTAGAGCGCAGCCAAAGCGTGCTGCTCCTTCTCGACTGCGGACGGCTCATGACGCCGTACGTCGGCGATCAGCGCAAGCTCGATTACGCGGTGACGGCCGCGCTCTCGCTCGCGTCGATTGCCGCGCTCGCGAGCGACCGTGTGGGAGCGGTCGCGTTTGCGCGTGAGATTTTGACCGCGCGCGCGCCGCGTTCCACCGCGGCGTCGCTGCACGAGCTTTCCGAGGCGCTCTACGATCTGGAGCCGCGGTTCGAGGAAGCCGACTACGCGAGGGTTCTGAACTTCACCGGGAGACAACTGCGGCGCAGGAGTCTCGTAGTGCTGCTCACCGACGTCGTCGACCCGATCGCGCAGAGTCTGGTGCTAGCCGAGCTGGCAACGTTGACGCGCAAACACCTGGTGGTCTGTTTGTTCATGAACGATGCGGCGGTGACAAGCGCATTGGCCGCCGAACCGCGTACGCCGCTCGATGCCTATCGCATGGACGTCGCGCTTGGTCTTTGGCACGAACGCCGCATGGCGGCGGCGAATCTCGAGCGCCGCGGAACGATCGTCGTCGACGCACCGGCACGGACGCTCTCCGTCGCCCTCATCGATGAATACCTGCGCATCAAACAACGCGGACTCCTATAGCGTAGCCAAAATGCGCGCCGAGCTGTGCGCAGCGCTCCTCCACATGCAGCGAGACAATGTAGTCGATGGCCGCTAGCGTGTAGCCGGTACCTTCGACGAGATGGTGGTGCTTCATGCGGCGATTACGTCACGCGTGCTCGCGCCCGGTGAAGGCGAAGTACGGGTATAAGATCGCCGCTGTAGCCGCTCCGAACGCGAGGCGTGCGTCGATCGGCCATCGCAACGGCGAGATGAAGCCCTCGATCGTTCCGGCAACGATCAACATGGAGACGACGCCGCCGAAGAGCACCGCGGCGCGCCGCGCGTTGAGCGCGATTGCGTCACGCCTGCGCATTCTTCCCGGGACGAGAACGCCGGCCGCGATGAGCAACCCGGCAGCGCCGGCGATCTGGATCGCGGTGAGTTCAATGACACCGTGTGGAGCGATCGTCGCCCAAAAATCCGGACCAAAGCCGGCGTTCGTGAACAACGCCCCCAGGCCGCCGAGCATCAAACCGTTGAAGATGATGAGGTAGATCGTGAATACGCCCAGCGTCACCGCACCGGCGAAGGCGCCGATCGAGACGCGCACGTTGTTGGTGATAATCGCCGCCGAGACGAGCGGTGAGTCGGTCGAGGCGATCGCGAAGTTGGAATCATGCAGACTCTTGCGAATTTGGGCTGGGATCAACTCGGCTGGAAGCAGCGCGTACGCATTGTCGGGATGCGAACGCACGACCACGTACGACATCACCGCGCTCGCCACCGTCAGGGCGGTGCAGAGCGCGATCGGCAATAGCGAGCGGCGCACTTCGCGTGGGAAATCGCAGCCGTAGAAGTGCCCGATACGGCTCCAGCCGCTCTGGGCGGTCGGCGCGTAGACGTATGCGTGAGCCCGAGCTATCGTGCGATTGAGATACTCGACCAGCTCGGGATCGTAACGGTCGCGGGCGTAGGCGAGGTCGCTCCCGAGCGCGCGGTAGAGTTGTCCGAGGCGTTCGACCTCTTCCGGTGCGAGGAAACGAACCCCACGCCGGCCGGCGCGCTTCAGCAGTCCGTCCAGTTCTTCCCATTCGCCGGAGCGTCGTTGCACGAAACTGCGCTGCGTCATCGAATATGCTTCCTGTCTCATGGACCGGAGTCTCGAGGTACGAACGCCCGAGAGCGTTGCCTTTCAGCACCAACTTGCCGGAGTGGGGAGCCGCTTCCTGGCGGTGACCGCGGACATGTTCGTGCAGGCGATCCTCGTCGTCGCGGCGCTCTTTGCGCTGGCCTTTCTCGGCACGCGAACCCATGTCTCCACCTCCGGAAAGGTCGCGGAGAACGTCGTCCTCGGCGTCTACATCGGCGTGCTCTTCCTCATCGTTTTCGGCTACTACCTCCTCTTTGAGGCGTTCTGGCACGGGCAGACGCCCGGCAAGAGACTGCTGGGCATTCGCGTGGTTCGGGACGGCGGCTATCCGATCGACTTCTCCGCTTCGCTCATCCGGAATCTCATACGGGTAGGCGAGTGGTCGTTCGGATTCTACGCAATCGCTGCGATCAGCACCCTCCTCTCCAGCGAGAACAAACGCATCGGCGATTTTGCCGCCGGTACGATCGTCGTGCGCGATGCAGGCCTTTCGACGCCGCCGGCATTGCAAGGTCCCGATCGGCCGACCTACGCTCCGTCGAGTCTCCTCTCCGGTGAGGAGCGCGCCCTCGTGCACCGGTTCATCGAGCGGCGCGAGTCGCTCTCCGCGCAGTATCGCGCAGAGCTCGCGTCGCAACTGGCGCAACGTATTCGCCCGCGTGCCGGCCCCGATCTCGCGAAACTGGACGACGAGTCGCTGCTGGAGCGTCTTTGACGGTACATCGCATTACAGGAACACATGGGAGGATGGATACACGTGCTCCAATTACGGGGACTCTTCAGCACCGGAAATTGTGGCGAGTCGATGTTCCTCTGCTTTGTGCTCACTTGCGTGGCAAAGCGTCAGGTGCGGTGGCATCCGATGGTTCTGGGGAATCTACGTTAAGCAAAGAGTGCGCGTGTCCGTACGGATCGATCGTACTGTGTATAGATAGGTAGCCTCAGTTAATCGAACATCCCGTTTGGGTTTCCCGGCAGGCCCTTAGGAGCGCTTGCGGAGTTTTGCGACCGTCTCGCGGGCGAAGCGCAACGCGTCGTCCTTCGTGCGTTCGTACAACTGTGCGGCGTCGTGCTTGGTCATGTGCGCGCCGTGTTCGAGAAAGAACGTGACGCCTTCGCCGACGACGATGGTTCCGGCGTAGGCAATCGCCCCTTTGATCGCGATGCCAGCAACGGGAACGAATCCGGATAGCTCGCGTGCCAGGGAGCGCCAGCCGAGGCCGCCCCCGATGACCGGAAGCAGCTTCCAGAGGCGATGCATGTCAGGGTCTTTGCCGTACGCAGCTTCGATGTGCATGAGCAGAAGGATTTGTATGCCCGTGATCGCGACCATATCGCCGGCCGATGCCATCGCGCCGAGCACGATCCCAACGAGCGGGATGTGATCGACGACCGCGCTTGCAATCGCTACTTTGAGGGAATTCGCCGCGGCATCGCGCGTCAGTTTCGCGGCCACGGTCTCGCGCAGCGGCGGAAGCGCGCGGCCGACGGCAATCTCCGCGCCTCGCGCGGTTTCCACGATATGCGGAAAGAGGCGCCCGCGCAGCACGGCCGGCGCGAGGAAGGGGACGGCGTATTCCGCCCATGAGCCTCCCAGCGGCGGCGTCGCTGGCCCGCTCGGCGCGCGCCTAGGATCGAGCGTGACACAGAGGATTGGCAATCCGAGCGAGGCGAGTCCGGAGAAATCCGCGCCGTTGAAATCCTTGTCGCGACCGAGGAAGAAGATCGCGCGCGCATCATTCGTCGCGACGGACGCGCTGGCGGGCGTGATCGTTTCGAGGCATGCGGCTGCTTCAGGCGGAACGGTGCCACCCGGATGCCCGCGCAAGAGCATCGCGCGAAACTCCGCAACCAATGCGGGATCGCCGCAGAGGAAGAAGCGGAAGGGTTTACGCACGTGAGCGCTGACCGCGCTCGGATCGATTCCCTTACGGACCAGATGTAAGAGATCGCGGGCGCCGAGCGCTGCCGACGACACGCCTAAGCCCGCCTCCTAAATACCCACGTTGCTCGACGAAGCGCCTCCGGAGGCGAGCTCCTTCGTCGGGTCGTCCGTGTAATCGAGATACGTCAGGCCCATGAAGATCTCCATCGGCCACGCGTGCATCCCGTACGCATTGGCAAGGTCGATGACCGGCGTCTTCGTGCGAACCGCTGTTTCGATGATTTCCTGCGGCGTGTGGTTCTCCGGGCAATTCAACCCGTCGTCACAGTCTGCAGCAAGAATGGTGGCGGCGACGACCTCGCCGGGGGTTACGCCGGCATGCAGCATCGCGCGATAGGAAATGCCGTCAAGGCCGAAACGCTGCTCCAGCGCGTACTGCAACGTCGCGTAGCGTTGCGACGAGTCACCGACGCCGAGCAGCGTGATGCGCGCCGACAACTGCCGGGCGCGCGCCATGTTAAAGAGCTGATCGGCCTGCGACGCTTCGATTGCAGCCGTGTTGAACTCGTTCATCACCTGCGTCATGCGCGGCACGAGGCCGTTGTAGTCGGTCGTCGTCAAATCGCCGAACGTCATGTACGATTCATTGAGCGCTCGCAGGAACATATCGAGGTCGCCGATGCCCTGATCCATCTGCGTCAGCGATGCGCGCGCCGCATCGACCGCACGCAACGCGTCGCCGTCGGCGCGCGAGATTTCGCCGAACATGTGCGAGTACGATGGAAAGATGGCGATCGATTCGTCGGGGACGGGATGCATGGCCAGCGGTGCCGCCATCTCGTCGAGTATCTCCTGGCCGTCTCGCAGCAGACCGCTTCGCTTATCGGGTTGAAGCGAACCGACGCCGTTCAAGACCTGGGTTGCGTCGTCCATTCCGCTGTTGACCGCGCGCGCCATCGCTTCGAGATTGCTCATAACGGCAGCGAGTCGGGAGTTCGGACGGATTTGAAGATTTTCGGTGTTGGGCAGCTCGTACGAGACGTCTTGCAGCCGTGCCTGGACCGCCTGAAGTTGATCGTGTCCCTGATCGCGGCGCGCCGAGAGCTGTTGCGCCGCCTCGGACTGCGTTTGACGCGCCTGCGCAATTGCACGCGACAGCCTGCCGAAATCCGGATCGAGCCGAAGTAGTTGTACCCGATGCGCTTCGATCTCGCGCAGCGACGCCTCGCGAACCAGCGCGAGCGCTCGGGCCTGCGGCGAGCCCGCTTGTGCCGCCTCGGCCAGCGTCTGCGCGCTCTTACTCGTATCGCCGAGCGCGAGTTGCGCTTGCGCAAGGCGCAGGAGCGCCTCGGCATTGTGCGGATCGGCTGCGAGGATGTTCTGGAGTTTTAGCGCGGCGTACGAGTAACGGGCGCGCTCCTCGTCCGAGATCGCTTGCACGAGGCGTTGCTGCTCGGTGACCTTCGTGGGATCGAGTTCCGGGTATCCCATCAAGTGTGCAACGCGCGCTTTCGGATCGGGATGGTCCTGGAGATACTTGTCGACCAAATCGCTATGCTCGTCGGCCAATACGTTCATGTGCGACATCATCGTGACCATGGCTTCCGGATCGTATCCAGCACGAGCCATCAGTTGTAAGCCGGTGCGATCCGCTTCCAATTCGTCTTCGCGCGAGAACTTCGCCATGACCGTCGCGCCTAGCAAATTGCCGAAATCGTAAATGAACGGTGAGAAAATCGACGCAATGCCGAGCAAGATGTTGAGGATTTCAGCTTTCGAGTTGAGCGTCACGACGTGGCGCCGCTCGATGTGTCCGGTCTCATGTCCGATGACGCTAGCCAGCTCGTCGTCGGATTGCACGAAGTCTATGAGACCCTCGTCGATGTAGACGAAGCCGCCTTCGGTCGCAAACGAGTTGATGTCGCTCGCTTTGATGACCTTGATGTTATAAGGAATGTCTTTGCGCGCGACTTGCAGCCACAGTTTATCGGCGATCGATCGCACGTACGCGTTGAGCAGCGGATCGTTCTCGATGACTTCGCTACGCGTGATCTGCTCGTCTTCGGCCTGTCCTGCGCGCACTTCGGCCTGCGTTGAAATAGCCAGCGCCGGCGATGGCAGACTGCCGAGCACGAGCGAGAGAATGACGAGAAGTGGAACGGCATAACGGGCGAAGGTCATGGTCCCTGCGTACTTCGAAAGAGGATACCGTAGCCCCCGTCGCTGTGGGCGGCATGAGGATAAGAATAGGAAACTTGTGAGGGGGGTGTGGATAGCGCAGGGAGCGGCGTGCCCCTCTTCGCAAGAGGTCCCGATGGCCGCGGTACGCGGAAAAGGGCAGGGGCTCGAGATCGTTCTCACCGAGGACGATCTCGCTCGTGCATGCGAGGATCTCGACGCTCGCCTCGCTAGGCAACCCGGGTTCTATCGGGGCAGCGTAGCGACGGTGGTCTTCGACGGCAGCGTTCCGGCGCCCGACCAATTTGCGCGGCTGAGCTCGCTGCTCGATGTGCATGGCGTCGAGCTACGGGGCCTCTGTGGCGGAGCGGAAATCGAAGCGATTGCTCGAGAGCACGGACTCGGATTCACCGTCAAGACCGAAACGCAGCTCTCGCCTTCCGCCCGCTCGCTCGTTGCGGACTTCGCCGGAGCGCGCGCGGACATCGCGGCGCGGCGCAGGCGTGGCGAGAGCAGCGTGCCTCGCTTGCAGCAGCCGCAGCCGCAACTCCATCTCGTGCAGTCCGTTACAACGCTCTATCACACCGGCACGTTGCGCGGCGGACAGGCGCTGCATCACGTCGGTCACATCGTCGTCGTCGGCGACATCAATCCGGGTGCCGAGGTCGTCGCAACCGGAGACATCGTCGTCTTCGGGCGGCTCGCCGGCGTCGCGCACGCCGGCGCCCAGGGGGATGACCGCGCACGCGTCTATGCTTTGCGGCTCGTCCCGGTGCAGCTACGCATCGCAAGTTGCATCGCCGCCGACGATGCATCGCCACGGACCGCGCAACCGGAGGTGGCATTCGTTCGCGACGCGCATATTACGATCACACCGTTCGACTCGCTCGGACTCGAAGAGCTGGAGGCATAAAGATTAGGGCACGCAAGATCGTCGTTACCTCGGGAAAGGGCGGCGTCGGCAAGACGACGACGACCGTTAATCTAGGTTCCGCGCTCGCGAAGACCGGCAAACGCGTCATATTGGTCGATGCCGACATCGGGCTTCGCAACCTCGATCTCGTACTGGGTCTCGAGAAGCGCATCGTCTTCGACTTGGTCGAGGTCGCAGAGGGACGTTGCCAATTACGCCAAGCGCTTATTCGCGACAAGCGCTTTCCGTCGCTTTCGCTGCTTCCGGCCGCGCAGACGCGTGACAAGGACGCGGTGACCGAAGAGCAGTTCGCGGCGATCATCGATCAAGCCGCCGACAACGCAGAGTACGTCTTCATCGATTGTCCGGCCGGCATCGAAGGCGGTTTTCGCAACGCGATCGCCGGCGCCGACGAGGCGATCGTCGTGACGACGCCGGAAGTCAGCGCGATACGCGACGCCGACCGGGTGGTCGGGAAACTCGACGACCGCGGCATACCGATCCGCTTGATCGTCAACCGGCTCCGCCCGGAGATGGTGCACGCCGGCGACATGCTGTCGGTCGACGACGTCTGCGACGTCTTGCAGATCGAGCTCCTCGGCATCGTGCCGGACGACGAAGAGATCATCGACACGACCAATCGTGGCGAGCCGATCGTTCTGACCGACGGCAACCGCCTGGGCGCGATCTATCACAAGATCGCTCGCCGGCTCGAAGGCGAGATCGTTCCGTTCACAACGTTCAACGGCGTTCGGCGCGGCATTTTTGGCCGGCTCCTTGCCGGACTGAAGGCGGGGTAATGGCGTGAATCCGCTACTTCGTCCCGAAGAATCGCAGCACGAGCGCGTCGACGTCGTCAAGGGTGAAACGGCCGCTCTCGGTCGCGCGATCGTCATCACCTCCGGCAAGGGTGGCGTCGGCAAGACCACAACGACCGCGAACCTCGGGACCGCGCTCTCGGCTCGCGGTTTGCGGGTGGCGCTGGTCGATGCCGACGTGGGACTGCGCAACCTCGACATCGCGCTCGGGCTGGAGAATCGGGTGCGGTACCATCTGCTCGACGTTCTCGAAGAACAGGCGAGCATAGAGGATGCGCTCGTCGCCGACAAGCACAGCGAGGGACTCTTCTTGCTCGCCGCCGCGCAGGAGCGCGAAAAAGACGACGTCGACACGGAGAAACTACGCGCGCTGGTAGCGAGTTTGCGCGAGCGTTTCGATTACGTTCTGATCGACTCGCCCGCCGGAATCGAGAAAGGCTTCAGAAATGCGGTTGCCGGCGCGGAAGAGGCCATCGTCGTCTGCACGCCCGAGGTTTCGGCGGTGCGCGATGTCGACCGCGTCGTCGGTTTGCTTGGCAATCGCTTTCGTCCGCAGCTCATCATCAACAGAGTGCGTC
>JAKAPO010000052.1 GCA_021807065.1 bacterium | reverse complement strand
GGTGGCCGCTGCCTCCTCCACGATCGCCTTCGTTTGCGCCGAGTACTTCGCGGCGATATCAGCCGCTTCGTCCGAGGCCCGCGCTCGCGCGCTCGACACGGTGTGCTCGGCTTCCCGGCGGGCGGCCGCGCGTATGCCCTCCGCCCGCTCGCGCAACGCCTTGCCCTCAGCCTGATAGCGATCGTAATCGGCGACGAGGCTGTTGATGTACTCGCGCCGTCTGCGGATCGCAGCCGCGACGGGGCGCAAGAACACGACGTTCAAGATCGCGAAGAAGATCGCGAAGTTGATCAGCTGGATGACGAGCGTGCCGTCGGGATACAGAAACACGGCTTACTTCAAGTGGCTGATGAGGCTCGGAACGTTCGCCACGACCAAGAAAATGTAGAACGCAAACCCGATGCCGATGATCGGAAACGCTTCCAGGATGCCGATGCCCAGGAACATGAACAGCATGATATTGGGGCGCGCCTCGGGCTGGCGCGCAATCGATTCGACGGCCTTGCTGGCAACCAGCCCGTCACCGATTGCGGAGCCGAATGCGACACCCGCAATGATGATTCCGAAAGACAGCAGCGTCAGTGCGGCAACGAATGCTGCAGAGGTCACGAAAATATCCTTTCTCTTATGTGCATTAGTGTTCTTCCGCGATCGCCAGCGACATGTAGACGATCGCCAAGAGCGTGAATACGAACGCCTGGACCGTACCCACGAAGAAGTTGAAGAACTGGATCAGAAACGGCACGAACGTCATCGAGAGCGACAGGTCGAACCAGCCGATCTTCACGCGCGCGATGACGACCGAAGCCACGATGATGAAAAGCAGCTCGCCGACGAAGATATTGAAGAACAGGCGCGCGCACAGCGTTATGGGTCGCACCAGCTCTTCGAGCGTGTTGATCGGTGCGAGCCACCAAAACGGCTTCAAAAGGTGGCCGAAGTATCGGACGCCTTTTCGGCGCAGCGCGACGATCTGAATCATGAAGAAGACGATCAAGGCGAGCGGAACCACCGTATTGATGTCCGCGGTCGGCGAGCCGCCGAACGGCAGGCCCACGGTCTTGAACGGCAGCATCCCAAATTGGTTGAGCAAGAAAATGAAGATGAACAGCGCAACGAAGAACGGGATGAACGGCTCTCCGGCAGCGCCGAGTGACTGGCTCGCCAGATCGGAGATGTAGTTGATCACGCCTTCGGCGATCGCATGACGTTTGCCGATATATTGCGAGCGGCGATAACTCGCACCGATCCACGCAAAAAGCGCAAGCGAAACGATCATGACCAGCCACGTCGTCACGATCGTGTCCGCGTGCACGGCACCGAGCACCGGCAGCCTCCAGATGTAGTGTTCGCCGATGTGTTCTTTCACTAGAGTGATCTTGAGGGTTCGTTGGGATCGCGCGAGAGGGCACGCGCGCACAGCACCGTCGGAAGGAAGAAGCCGGCAAAGTACCAGATCATCGCCCACCACGGACCGGCCGCAGCGAATGCCACGGGCACTATACCGAAGACTCCGATTCGCAATAAACTACTAAAGACGAAGCTCCCAGGGCTGCGGCTTTGCGCGAGCCGTTCCACGCCGCGCCATGTCAGCACCACGTTGAGGATACCGCACAGGGTGCCGGTCGCCAAGGCGAGCGCCGGCAGCGGGAGCCAGCGAACCACAACCAGCGCGGCGACGGCGGCGGCGGCTGCCGCTCCAAGCAATCCCTTGCGCAACGCAGCGTTCAGAGCGACCTCACCAGCAACCGATAGGCGCTATAACCACCCAAAAACATGCCGCCGAAGAGCCCGGCGAACATCCAAACGGCGCTGCCCGTTCGCGCCGATACCGCGATCCCCGCCCAAAGCCCAAGCAACGTCGCGCCGGCGAACGCACCCCCGGCACCCAGCAGGGGCACGAGACTCTTCACTCTTCGCAGCCGCCGCCAGTGGTGCCGAATTGGCGCGGGTAGGCGCCGTCGCGCAATCGGGCGAGGAGCCACGCGACGATGCGGTCCGCTGCACGGCCGTCCCCGTACGGATTGGCCGCCTTTGCCATGCTCTCGAAGTGCGCGCGATCGACGAGTAACCGGCGGGCACCGGCAACGATGTTCTCGCGGTGATGACCGACCAGCTCGAGCGTTCCCGCTTCGAGACCCTCCGGTCGTTCCGTTTCGTCGCGCATGACCAAGACCGGTTTGCCCAGACACGGCGCCTCCTCTTGGAGCCCGCCCGAATCGGTGAGCACGAAGGTACAGCCCTTGACCGCCGCAACCATCTGGGCGTAGTCGACCGGCTCGACGAGCACGACCCCCGGCACGCCGCCGAGAACCTCCTGCGCGACCCCACGCACGCGAGGTGATGGATGTACCGGCCAATAGAGCTGCGGACGTTGCGGCATTTGTGCAATTTCCAGCATCGCCTCGCACATCTCGCGCATGTACGGATGGTTCTCCCGGCGGTGTGCGGTCACGGCAATGACGGGGCGCTTCGGATCCAACTCGCTCCACCGCGGTGGTTCCGGGAGGTCTGCACGCGCCGCTGTTTCCAGGAACGCGTCGATGACGGTGTTTCCGGTGACGATGACGTCTTCCGACGCGACGTGTTCGCGAATCAGGTGCTCGCGCGAGAGCGCCGTTGGCGCAAAATGATAGGAGGCAATCGTCCCCGTAAGGCGGCGGTTCATCTCCTCAGGAAACGGCAACCAGCGATCGCCCGTACGCAGCCCCGCCTCGACGTGGCCAACCGGCACTTGACGATAGAATGACGCGAGCGCCGCGCTCGTGCTCGTCGTCGTGTCGCCGTGCACGAGAACGACTTCCGGCTTGGCGGCGTGGAGGACCGGCTCCATCCCCTCGAGTACGCGCGTCGTTACCTCCGTCAAGGTTTGGTCGTCGGTCATGACGTTGAGATCGTAATCGGGCGCGATCGAGAAGAACTCGAGCAGATCATCGAGCATCTTGCGATGCTGCGCCGTAACGCAGACGACGCTTTCGATGTTGGCGTTCGCCCGCAGCGCGTGAACGACCGGCGCCATCTTGATCGTGTCCGGGCGCGTGCCAAAGACCGCCATGACGCGCAACGGAGCAGCACTTTCGACTTTCAATTGACGTGCCGGAAGACGTGGGTGAGGCCTCCGGAGACGTAAAGCGCGACCATTCCAAGCACAAAGCAGAGCGCATAGATGAGCAACACCGCCTGCCGCACGTTGAGCCCAAACGTGTAGACGAGGTGGTGGTGGAAATGGCCGCGATCGGCTTGCGTGATCGCCTTTCCGGTGAGCGAGCGCCGCGCGATGACGGCGGCGGTGTCGAGCACCGGCAGCGCGAGAATCACGAGCGGGACGATAAGGCTGATGGCGATTGCGGTCTTACTCGTGCCGATGATTGAAACCGTCGCGAAGACGTACCCGATAAAGAGCGATCCGGCGTCGCCTAAGAAGATGCGTGCCGGATTGAAGTTGTACGGCAGGAAGCCCAGCGCCGCACCGGCCAGCGCGACGACGACGATCGCCACGACGACGCTCGTGTGTTGAACGAAGATTGCGAACATGAAGAGACTCGAGATGCCCGTAAAACCGGCCAGTAGTCCGTCGAGGCCGTCAATGAAATTGATCGCGTTCATCATACCGACGTACCACAGCAGCGTCAGTGGAATTCCGGCCCAAAGCGGAAAGTCGATCCAGTTCGTGTCCGGGTTGTGGTTGAACGGGTTGGTGATGCCCGGAATGATGAAACCGTAGAGCATTGAGACGAGCGCGACCAGCGCCTGCGCGATGAACTTGTTGCGCGGCTTCATGCCCATCAAATCGTCCCATATCCCGACGCCAAGGATCAACAGGCTGCCAAAGAGCAATCCGACGAGTTTGTGAACGCTGTCGAATTGCGTCGTCAGCAACGCGAGCCGATGCGACGCGCCGGCGGGTGCGAGGATGTACGGCGACGCTAGCGCGAGGCCGAGAACGGCGAAGAGCGCTACGACGAAACCGAGAAAGACGCTGACGCCCCCGATGCGCGGCGTCGGGACGGCGTGAATGTGGCGCTCCTCTTCGGCTTCGTGCACGACGCCGAGGCGCGTCGCCAGCTTGAGGATGAGCGGCGTTACGGAGGCCGCGACGGCAACAGCGATAGCGAACGTTGCCGCGTAGACGATGCCGGCGGTCAGCATGCACTCTCCCGCGGCGCAAACGGAACCAGCGTCACACCCGCTTCGGTGAGCAGTGCGAGCGCAACGGGGTCGGGATAGGGATCTTGGTAGACGATCTTCACGATGCCGGCGCTGATGAGGAGTTTCGAGCACCCCACGCAAGGTTGATGCGTGCAGTATGCCATCGCGCCCTGCAACGCGATGCCGTGCAGAGCGCCTTGGATGACCGCGTTCGCTTCGGCGTGCGTCGTCCGCACGCAGTGATCGTCGCGCAGGACACAGCCCGCTTCCGTGCAGTGCGCCACGCCCCGCGGCGCACCGTTATAGCCCGTGGTCAGGATCCGGTGCTCGCGCACGATGACACAGCCGACGGAGGCACGCGGACAGGTCGCGCGAGTCGCCACGGTGCGCGCGATCTCCATGAAATACTCGTTCCAAGACGGCCGCGATATTTCTGTCATCCCGAGCTTGTCGGGGGAAGCGCACCGGGCTCGCGCCCGCAGAAATGTTGGCCGCGCTTCGCGCGGGCTTTCCGTTTTATCATTCCGAGCGAGCTCAAGGGCGGAACCCTTGTCATCCCGAGCGAGCGAACTGCGCGAGCAGTGAGCGACGTCGAGGGAGGCGCCTCAAGGCTCATGCCTTGGAGCGCACCGCAGCCGGCACCGACGTCAAGCTCCCGAACATGCGATCGCCGGCGTCGCCGAGTCCGGGGACGATATACCCGTGATCGTTCAATCCCCGATCGACCGCACAGGTGACGACGCGCACGTGCGGATGCGCGCCGCGCACGTTGCGGATACCTTCGGGAGCAGCGATGAGGCAGATGAACGTGATGTCGCGCGCGCCGCGCTCCGCCAGTTCGTCCAGCGCGGCGACACCGGAGTTTCCGGTCGCAAGCATCGGATCGAGCAGAAAGACGCGACGGTCGCCGAGATCGGGCGGTACGTTCGCGTAGTATGGTACGGCCCGAAGCGACTGCGGGTCGCGATAGAAACCTAGGTGGGCGACGATCGCGTCGTCGACGACTTGCAGAAAACCCGGCAGTAACCCCAATCCCGCTCGCAGGATTGGTGCGACCACCGGCCGCGCCACAATACGCTTGACGGCGGTATCAGTGAGCGGCGTCTCCACCCGCTCGTCGCGCATCGGCAAATTGCGCGTTGCCTCGTAGGCGAGAAACGTTCCGACCTGCACGACCAGCTCTCGAAAGACCGCCATCGGCGTCTCTTTGTCGCGGATGCGCGCGAGACGGTCGGCAACCGCGGGATGATCGAGGACGACGAGGTGCGAGTCGACTGCCACGCCCTCTTCTTTCGCGGAATTCGCTGCCGGCCTGCCAAAGCTGCGGGAACTCGTTCAAAGAGCGGAGGTTGAAGCGCCCCCGTTACGTGGAAACGCTGGTCCTCGATGTCGTCGATCACCGGCTACCGCATACGTTCACATTGCGCGACATCGAATCGTATGAGAATTGCGCTACGGGACATCGTGTCTCGACGTCAGCTCGCGAACGCGGTCGTGAAGTGGTGAGATTTTCGCGCGGTCGCCGACATCGGCGAGACCCTCGCAGATGATGCGGGCGATTTCGCGGCATTCGTCGATATCGAAGCCCCGCGTGGTGATGGCCGGGGTACCGAGGCGGATACCGCTCGCGACCGTCGGCTTCTGCTGATCGAACGGGATTGCGTTCTTGTTGACGGTGATGCCGATCTCGTCGAGGTAGGCCTCGACGGCCTTGCCGGTGAGACCTTTGACCGAGACGTCCACGAGCATCAGATGCGTGTCGGTGCCGCCGGCGACGAGCCGGTAGCCAGCGCGCACGAATTCCTGTGCCATCGCCCGCGCGTTATCGAGCACGTGCTGCTGGTACTGTTTGAAATCCGGAGCGAGCGCCTCGCCGAACGCGACCGCTTTGGCGGCGATCGCGTGCATCAGCGGTCCGCCTTGAATCCCGGGAAAGACGCTCTTGTCGATCGCCTGCGCCCATCGCTCCTTACAGAGAATGAAGCCGCCACGCGGCCCGCGCATCGTCTTGTGCGTGGTCGACGTGACGAAATCGGCGAGCGGAATCGGCGACGGATGCAGGCCGACGGCGACGAATCCGGCGATGTGCGCCATGTCGACGAGCAGCGTCGCGCCGATCTCGTCGGCGATCTCGCGAAATGGCGCGAAGTCGAGCGTGCGCGGATAGGCGCTGGCGCCCGCAATGATCATCTTCGGCTCGTGCTCGCGCGCGAGCGCGCGGACTTCGTCGAAATCCACCAGTTCGGTATCGCGGCGTACGCCGTAGGCGAGCGCGTTATAGAGCTTGCCCGAAAAACTCACCTTCGTTCCGTGGGTGAGGTGGCCGCCGTGCGCGAGCGACATCCCGAGTACCGAATCTCCCGGCTGCAGATGCGCCATGAAGACCGCCATGTTCGCTTGTGCGCCGGCATGCGGTTGCGCGTTGGCGTGATCGGCGCCGAAGAGACGTTTCAAGCGATCGAGTGCGAGCGTCTCGGCGACGTCGACGAACTCGCAGCCGCCGTAATACCGCTTTCCGGGATATCCTTCGGCATACTTGTTGGTCATCACGCAGCCCATCGCTTCGCGCACGGCGCGGCTCGCGTAGTTCTCCGATGCGATGAGCTCGAGATTCTCGCGCTGTCTGCGCTCCTCGTCGGCTATCGCTGCGTAGACTTCGGGATCGACTGTTTCTAGACGGCTGCCGGCGACGATCTCCATCACGAGGGAGCCTCTGATTGATCCGCTGCACCCAGCGCAACGGGCGTGTTCGCCGCAGATCGAGGAGCGAGGAGGGAGCATACTCGAAGGCGTCTGTGACCGACGCAGCGACAATGAGATGCCGCGAACACGCCGTTGCCCTTCGGGTTTGCGCCCCGAGGGCCCGTCTGCGTTGTCGCCCGCTCGGTCACAGACCGCTGAGGGTATGCTTCCTCGCGGTCTCCTAGCATCCGAACCCTCGGGGCGACAAACGATGGGTACATGGGATCAATCAGAGGCTCCCAGCAGTTCTTTCGGCGTGAGGGCGTCGCTTACCGCCCCGGTTTCGATCGCGCGCAGCGTTCGGCTGCGCTGTGCGTCGTCGAATTCGAAAAGCTGCGCGACACGGTGCGCGTGGCGGCCGCCGTCGAACGGCGTCTCCAGGAAGACGCGCACGAGGCGCTTCGTCATCTCCCAACCGGTGAGCCGCTGCGAGAGCGCGAGCACGTTTGCGTCGTTGTGGCGCCGCGCCAGCTCGGCTGAGTAGGGCTCCATAACCGGAGCACAGCGCACGCCGGACACTTTGTTCGCGGCCATCGCGATCCCCAAGCTCGATCCGCAGACGACGATCCCGCGTTCCGCTTGACCGCTCGCGACCGCTTCGCCAACGGCGTAGCCGTACTGCGGATAGTCGACCGGCGTCGCGTCGTGCGTTCCGAAATCGAGAATCTCGTGGCCCTCGGCGCGCAACATGCGCGCGATGCGGTCCTTGTCCTCGAATCCCGCGTGGTCTGCGCCGAGTGCGATCTTCATTCAAGGGCTCCTGTTGCGCGAGTGCAAATGACGGATGCATGAGACTGGCATGCGCGAGCAGCGTGTTCGGCCGTGCCTTCGAACGCGGCGATCTCACCCAACTCGAGTTCGTCGACGCATGCGCCAGAGAACTTGCCTGCGACGGCGTCGTTCTCGACGTCCGGCATTTTCCTCGCCTCGATAACGACTACCTCGCCCAAATAAAGAAGATGACGACCGATCTCGGTCTAAGCGTCGCCGCCTTTGCCGACGATACGTTCTTCTTCGGCGACGCGGACGCCATGGCGGCGGCGCTCGAACGCACGTGGCGCCTCGGCGCGCCACTGTTGACCGCACGGCTCGGCCGCGAAACCGATCTGTCTTGGAGCGAACAGATCGAGGCGATCGGTCGCGCGTCGGCGCTGGCAAAAGGCGCGAACGTGACGATCGCGGTGCGCAACGCTCCAGAAACGTATGCGGCGACCGAGCACGATTGCAAACGCGTCGTGAAGGAGGCGGACTCCGCTTGGCTGCGCTTCGCAGTCCAGCCCGGCTTACTCGATGCCGCCACCGATCCTTGCGCACTCGTTCCGCACACCGTCTTGCTCTTCTGTGAGGCGGCTCGCCCGCCGGGAAACGATCGCATCGAAGCCTTCGCCGCATTTCGCGGATTTCTCGTCCTCGACCGTCACGCCGGCGATGCGACAATAGCCGAGATGCGGACGGCTATTGCGCTCCGTAGCGGGTCCTCGGTGAGCTAAGGCTATCATACGCCTCCCTCGACGTCGCGCACGCTCTCACGTCCGCTCGCTCGGGATGACAAAGTGGGCTTCCCTCGACGCCAAGCCGGTCTTGAGCGCGCTGCGTCGCGGCGCAGTTGAAGGGTTCGCGATGGCATTTACGCTCGACCGCGCGACCGTCTGCCGCGTGAGGTCACGAACCTGCTCTCGCAGGTGGGTGCGGCCCGGGCGCCGGCCTGGTGAGCCATTGCTCACGCCGTCGTATCCGGAGCTGATGCTCCCGAAGGAATCGCTGTAGGTTCGGCACCTTGCGCGGTGCGCGCGAGGCGCAGTCGAGCTTCTAGGAGCCTATAGGGTTATTGCCTACAGGCTCCTAGAAGCGTACCATCCGCCGTCAAGGGATTGTCACTGCCCATCGCGCGCGATAGAAGAGCAGGATGATCGCCGCAATCCCCTCTCTCCGCCACGGTGCACTCGTGGTTCCGCGCTCGGCCGAACACGCGTATGAGGCGGCCAAAGCCTACCTGAGCCGGGACTCGGTCGAACGCTCGCTTGTCGATCGGCTGGAGCACTGTTGGGGCCGCCATTTCGTCCTGAAGATCGACGACCCCAACGACGACTCGTTCGATCCGGCCACCGGCGCGATCGCCTGGGACCCGCACAGCGCGCTTCGAACGACCGGCGGCGGGCGTCAGTCGCCTGCTCTCGGTCTGGCCACGAAGTCGACCACGCGGTCGCATCGCCGCGCATCGAAGCGAGACTCAGCAATCGTGCCAACGCGCTACGACACAGAAGAAGAGCGGCGCGTTATCACCGGCTCCGAGCGCCACGCAGCGCGAACGCTCCATGAATCGATCCGTCACGATCACGAGGGACGTTGCTATCGCGTCGTATCGCCGACGAACCGCTGACAAACGCGGGCATTAGGATGCTTGGAGGCGAAACGCGCAATCGATGCTGGGGCAGCACTTCGAACGAGAGATTCGCGAGCAACCCGCCGTCTGGCGCCGCATCGCCGAATCCGGCAAGGCGCTGCAACTCGCCGGAGCGATTCGCGGCCGCGACGTAGTCCTGCTCGGGAGCGGAAGTTCGCTCTTCATGGCGCTGCTAGGTGCGCTTGCATTGCGCAGACGTGGTATTCGTGCGCACGCGCTCGCCGCTACTGAGGCGCCGCTCGATCACGCGGCGTACGCGGCGGCGGCCGTCGTGGCGTGCTCGCAGAGCGGCGAGTCCGAAGATCTTCTCGAAGCGCTTGACATTCTGAAACCGCGGCTTCTTGTCGCGCTGACCAACAATGCCCGGTCGAAGCTTGGAGATCGCGCTACGACGGTCATCGACGTGAATGCCGGCAAAGAGGTCGCCGTGCCTGCCAGCAAGAGCGTCACGTCCACCGCAGCGATTCTCCTCTGGGCGGCCGAGCTTCTCGGCACAAAACGCGCGCGTAACGCGCGGACGCTTTGCGAAACGGCCGACGCCGTCGACGCGTGGCTGAAAAGTTCGGGCGTCGCCGACGTACGTACCGCCGCCGCCCAGATCGCGAGACAGCGGAGCATCATCATCGTCGGGACCGGATACGGTTTACCGATCGCATACGAAGCCGCGCTCAAAATGAAAGAGGCAAGCTACCTCCACGCCGAAGGATTCTCGGCCGGCGAGTTTCGCCATGGAAGCGCGGCAATTCTCGACGCATCGTGCGCGCTCGTCGGCATCGTCGATGAGGTCTCGCGACGCGTCGTCGAACGTCCCATCCGCACCGCCTTCGCCGTCGGGAGTTCCTGTTATACGGTAGGTGGCGCGATCGAAGGCATTCCTCTGCTCGGCCCGGTCGTCGGCGAAGCGTTCAACACGTTAGCCTGGCTCGTCACCGCCCAGGTAGTCGCCTTGCAGGCAGGCCGGGCACGCGGGGTCGATAGCGACGCGCCGCGCGGCCAATCGAAGGTTCTGGGAACGGCTGCGCCCTAAGAAGCGGGATATGAAAGCCAGGCACGTTTTCGCCGCGCTGCTGTTAGCGCTCGCGCTCTCCTCGTGCACGCGGATGAGCACGACGACCGCCACGCCGGGCGGCCATAATCCGTGGACGATACCCGGTGTGTTACGCATCGGCAGTACGGAGGAGCCCAACAGCCTCAACCTCATGTTCGGGCATAATCTGGCAACCGACGAAGTCTCGTGTCTCCTCTTCTCCTTCATCCTACGCAATGACGCGAACGGGAATTTGTTCCCTGACCTTGCGACCGAAGTACCGAGTTACGAAAACGGCGGCATTAGCAAAGACGGGAGGACGATTACCGTGCACTTGCGTCATGGCGTCAAGTGGTCCGACGGCTACCCGCTTACCGCCGCCGATTGGCTCTTCACCTACCATGCCGTGA
>JAKAPO010000051.1 GCA_021807065.1 bacterium | reverse complement strand
GGCGGTAACTATCGGTTGAAGTCCGACGGTTTCAAGTCGTCGAGGAACTTCTTGAAGCGGGCCATCTCGGCGTCGTCGACCGGGCGCGTCTTCTCGGAGATCGACTCTTCGAGCACGATTCGATCCGAGACGTAGATGGGTGCCCGGACGCGCAACGCGAGCGCGATTCCGTCGGACGGACGCGCGTCGATCTCTTGGAGATCGCCGTTGGTGCGGACCACGAGTTTTGCGAAGAACGTCGACTCTTTGATGTCGTGGATGATTACCTGCTCGAGGTGCGCGCCGAGGGCTTCGAGGATGCTGCGCATGAGGTCGTGCGAAAGCGGGCGCGGAACCGGCGCACCTTCGAGTGCGAGCGCAATTGCGGTCGCTTCGAACGGGCCGATGAGTATCGGGAGGTAGTGCGAACCGTCCCCGTCTTTGAGAATGACGACCGGGTCGTGGGTCAAGAGGTCAATGCCGAGCTTATCGACCGTCATCTTTCGCATGCCTCTATTGTATCCGACGCGAAAAGGGGTTTTTCATGCCTCTCTCCTGTGGCATAGTCGGCTTGCCGAACGTCGGAAAGTCTACGATTTTTAACGCATTGACACGCTCGGCGGCAGCCCTGGCGGCAAACTACCCTTTTGCAACGATCGAGCCCAACGTCGGTGAGGTTGCCGTCCCGGACGAGCGGCTAGCCGTCCTTCAGGACCTCGCGCACGCGGCCCGTATAGTGCCCGCGACCGTGCGCTTCGTCGATATTGCCGGGCTCGTGCGCGGTGCCTCTGCCGGCGAAGGCTTAGGCAATGCTTTCCTCAGCCACATTCGCGAGACCGATGCGATCGCGATGGTCGTGCGCTGTTTTGAAGCGCCCGACGTCGTACATGTCGAGGGCGAACCTGACCCCGTGCGCGATGTCGACATCGTCGAGATAGAACTGGCGCTCGCGGACCTCGCGACGATGCAGCGCCGGATGGATCGCTTGGAACGCGAAGCACGTGCCGGTGCAAAAGTTCGTCCGAGACTCGAAGCGGCAAAGAGGCTCACGGACACACTCGAGCAGGGCCGGCCGGCGCGCTCGTTTGCCATCGGTTCACTCGAACGCGAAGTCGCGCGCGAAGCATTCCTGCTAACGGTCAAACCGATGCTCTACGTCGCGAACGTCGATGAAGCGCAAATCGAGCATCCCGGTCCGCTCGTCGATGCGGTCGCAGGGAAGGCTTCCACTGAGAGCAGCCGCATCGTGGTGCTCTGCGGGAAGATTGAAGCCGAACTCGCCGGACTCCCCGAACGCGATGCGGCCGAGCTGCGTGCCGGGCTCGGCATCACTCGCAGCGGTCTCGACGAGCTGGCCGCCGCCGCATACGACCGGCTCGGCATGATGACGTTTCTCACCGCCGGCGAGAAAGAGGCGCGAGCGTGGCCGATTCCCAAAGGCACGACCGCGTTGCATGCGGCCGGCGCCATCCACAGCGACATCGAGCGCGGCTTCATTCGCGCCGAGATCGTGTCGTACGAAGACTACGTGAAGTACCGCACGATGGAGGCGATGCGCTCGGCGGGCGTCGTTCGCAGCGAAGGTAAGGAGTATGTAATGCGAGAAGGCGATGTCGTTCATTTCCGCTTCAACGTATAGGGGGCTATGACTGCTGCGGTGCGGGACGTCTCGATTTTTGGCGAGGCGATCGCGTATTTTAACGAAGCTGCCGATCTCTTGGAGCTCGATTCCGGGATGCGGCGGATCCTCACCCACCCGACCCGCCAGATCATCTTCTCGATCCCCTTTCAGCGAGATTCGGGCGAGTTCGAAGTCTTCACCGGGTATCGGGTGCAGTACAGTTTCGCACGCGGTCCCGGGAAAGGCGGTATTCGCTTCCATCCCGGCGTGACGCTCGACGAGGTCACCGCGTTGGCCTTCTGGATGACGTGGAAATGCGCGGTCGTCGATCTGCCATTCGGCGGCGCGAAGGGGGGCGTCACCTGCGATCCTGCAACGCTCTCGTCGAGCGAGCTAGAGCGCATCACGCGCCGCTATGCCGCAGAGCTGGTCGAAGTCGTCGGTCCGGATAAGGACGTTCCCGCACCCGATGTCAACACGACGCCGCAAGTGATGGCATGGTTCATGGATACCTACTCGATGCACGTGCGTCAGAACCAGCCCGGCGTCGTCACGGGCAAGCCGCTCGAGATCGGCGGATCGCGGGGGCGCGTCGAGGCGACGGGCCGCGGCGTGACGATCTGCACGCTCGATCAGATGGAGCATATGGGACTGAATCCCAAGAAAGCTGCCATCGCAATTCAGGGATTCGGCAACGTCGGCATGTACGCCGCGAAGTTCCTTGCCGAACGCGGCTGCAAGATCGCCGGGATCTCCGACGTAACCGGCGCTTACTATAACGAGAAAGGGATCGATGTTGCGGCGGCGGTCTCGCATGCGGCGAAGTTCCACAACCTAGAGGGTTTCGACGGCGGCGAACGCATCAGCAACGCCGAGTTGCTCGTCAGCGATTGCGACGTCCTAGTTCCTGCGGCGCTCGAGAACGTGTTCACTTCCGAGAACGCACCGAAAGTCAACGCCAAGCTCATCGTCGAAGCCGCCAACGGTCCGACGACGCCGGAGGCGGCGAGCGTTTTCAAGGAGCGTGGCATCGTCGTCATCCCCGATATTATGGGCAATGCCGGCGGCGTCACCGTCTCGTACTTCGAGTGGGCGCAAGACCGCATGGGTTACTTCTGGAAGGAATCGGAGGTCAACGAGCGGCTCGAAGACGTCCTTCTGACGAATCTGCGCGAAATTCGCGCCATCGCCGAGAAGCGCGGCGCGACGCTTCGAACGGCGGCGTACACGCTGGCGATCGACCGCGTCGTGAAAGCCTTGAAACTGCGGGGGATCTACGCATGAGCCTTGTGGCGCTCCCCTCGAGGTCGGAGCCCGTCCTGAGCGCGGTGCGCAGCACCGCAGTCGAAGGGCCCGGGACGACAAGCTATGCCTGACAGCCGTAAGAGGTTTCTTGGCAAGCTCGTCACCGCGAGCCTAGTAGGAAGCGCCTTAGGTACCTCCTACCAAGTCGAAGGGCAGGCGACGGCTCTTGCGGCAACGCCATCGCCGGCCGTGAGCGGTGCGGCGCATGCCCTTGCTTTGAAGATGCGTGAATTCGAACCGACGCTCACGGACGAGGAAATTCGCGAGATCGCCAAGAGCATCGACGATGCTTGGAAATCGGGGAGAAAGTTGCACGCCGGCTTGACCAACGGCGAGAGTCCTTCTCCACCGTTCGAGATCGGCGACTAGAATATGACGGAAAACGATCTCTCCTTCGCCGACGCGACCACGCTGGGATCGCTCGTCGCGAAACGGAGCGTAAGCTCTCTCGAGCTCACGAATCTCTACCTGGCGCGCCTGGAGCGTTACGGCGAGCGATTCGGTGCGGTCGTTACCATTCTTCACGATCGTGCGCGTGCCGAAGCGCGCGCCGCAGATCGCGCACTCGCGCGCGGAGAGCGCAGGAGCGCCTTGCACGGCGTGCCGTACGGCGTCAAAGATTTGCTTGCAGCCAAGGGCGGGCCGACCACCTGGGGTGCAGCCCCATATCGCGATCGCATCTTCGACTACGACGCAACGGTGGTCAGCCGCTTGAAGGCGGCGGGTGCGGTGCTTCTCGCAAAGCTGTCGATGGTGGAACTCGCCGGCGGTTTCGGCTACAATGAAGCCGACGCGTCGTTCACCGGTCCGGGAAGAACCCCGTGGAATCGCGGCTATTGGAGCGGGGGGAGTTCGAGCGGTCCCGGCGCCGCCGTCGCCGCCGGTTTGGTCGGTTTTGCCATAGGTTCCGAGACCGATGGGTCGATCATGGTGCCGAGCGCATTCTGCGGTGTCACCGGTTTGCGCCCGACGTTCGGGCGCGTGAGCCGGTACGGTGCGATGGCATTGATGTGGAGCTCGGACAAGCTCGGTCCGTTGACGCGCTCCGCACGCGACGCGAATCTCGTGCTGCGCACGATTGCCGGAGCCGATCCTCGCGAGGCAAGCGCAAAGACGATGTCCTTTAGAACGGGGCGGCGCCGTCCGCGTATCGGTGTCATCGCGCGCTCGACGGAGAAATCGCAAGCCGCGGTCGTTTCGAACTTCGAAGCCTCGCTTGCCGTCTTGGGCGGCTTCGCCGAGGTCGGCGGCGAGGTGAAGCTGCCCGACGAGGATTACGGCGACGTCTTCGGCGCGTTGCTCAACGGTGAATGCGCCGCGGCATTCCGCGATCTGATCGAGAGCGGGCGCTCGCGCGAGTTACGCTCGCCGGAAGATAAGATCGGCGGCTACGAGCAATACGCGACGCTCGCGGTGGACTACGTCGACGCCATGCGTCGACGCGCGAAGATCGATCGCGCGATCCGAGAAATGCTCGCTCCATACGACGCCCTCGCGTTTCCGACGCTCCCGACCGTCGCCTATCCGGTGGACCTTCCGTTCGATAAAGCCTACACAGAGACGCCGGGCGTCGTCGATCCGACGACCGCCGCGAATCTCGCCGGTATCCCGGCGATCAGCCTACCGAACGGCTTCGGCGAGCACGGATTACCCACCGGGCTGTGTCTTCTTGCAAATCCTTGGCGTGAGGCGCAGCTTACCGCGATCGGCAAAGCCTATCAGCGGCGGACGTCATTTCATCGTCAACGCCCGCCGCTGTAAGAGACTTCAGTGCGGTGCGTAGGGGTCCGGATATGACGCGTAGATTCCACCCGCGCCGGTGTACGCAGAGGCGGGATTGATTGCCGGCAAACCGGTTCCGAATGCCGTGTTCGCTAGCTGCGCGAACGCCTGAGCGATGAGGGCGTAGCCGGTGTCGGATGGATGCAGGCCGTCGAACGAAAGGATTCCTCCTCCGAACGCAAGCGTGCAGCAGATGCCCGGATTGATCGTCGCTGCTTCTGCAAAGTACGGATTCGCGAGGTTCCCGCTGTAGATGCCGTCCATGATTTGGTCGACTCGCAAAACCGGAACTCCGTCGGCGCTTGCCGCAGCAATGATGCCGTTGTTGATCGCCGTGTTGACGCCTTGCACCTGCGTCGCGAAGCTGGCCGTCAGGTAGTAGCCGCCGAGACACGTCGGATTCGGTGAGCAGCCGCTCGTGGGTATCGTGACCGCCGTCGGGCCGCCGAGCGCGATCTCGATCAGCAAGCCGATGACGCCGGTTTCGGTCAGGTACGAGTTACCGGCGAGTTGGGAGTTCTGACTCTGCACGTATGCCGCCTCGGCTTCGGCATTCGCAAAGGGCGTGACGCCGAAATCGTAGAGGATGCACGCAAGGTATGTCTGCACGCTGCATTGTGCCTGGGATGCGGGGTTTGGAACGATCGCAAACTGCGGCGTTTCCAGCACGTTTGGAACCGTCGCTACGATCACGTCTGAGCCTACGTGCTTCAAACCGCCGATGATGGTTTCCATTTGCGACTCGACTTGCGACGAGGTCGTATCGATACCCGGGGCGGTGTTGCCCGAGAAGATATAGCGCAGCAGGTCGTTTGCTCCCAGCCATACCGTCGTCAACGTCGGATTGAGTGACTCCGCTGCTTGCAGCGGCGAAATCTGGTGGGTCGGCGAGGCGTATTTCTCCATCACCGGATAGAACATCTCGCTCTCGCCGCCGACCAGTTCTTGCAGCGAATCGATCGCGGCCTGCCCGACGTTGATCGGCGAAGGATAGATCAGCTTGCATGACGGTGCCTGAGGCTGGATCATGCCGATCGCTTCGGCGAGCGTCAGCGACGGGATCCCGAGGTCATAGGTGACGGACGCAGGATTCATGCGGACCGTCGTGCTGCCGGAGCCACCCGAGTTGAGCCAAGAATACGCCGATTGGTTGAAGCTGTCGCACGGCGAACGTCCGGGTACGGTAGCAAACGGGAAACCGCCGGTGTCGGCGGGATTAGCCAGAAGAATTTGATCGCCGAGTCCCGGCCCGTTGATGAGTGGAAGCACCGAAACGCCTGGCGTTGCCTGCTGAATCCACGTCATTCCTTTGGCATCGGAATAAAAGAGCGAAAACCAACCGTTCTCTTGCGTTGGAGGAACCCTGAACAATCCGATGCTGGTGAATTGCGGATAGGCGGCGAGCGAGACGGTCGTGGCTCCGAGTTCCCCGTTCGATTGCGTGCCGAACGTGAGGCTGTCGCCGAGGCCGACGATCGTCTTCGTCACCTGCGAGGGCGATGACGGACCGGGTTGAGCCGGAGGCGGTGCCGGTCCGAGCGCGCCGCCGATGCCGTTACCGCCGCAGGCCGAAAGCGATGCGGCGGCCGCCGCGAGCGTGAGGATGGAGAGCGTTCTTGCGATTTTCATAGTTCTCGTTACCTTATCGTTGTCGTTAGAACTGAATCACGCTCGGCGAGCCGATGCCGATTTGGATTTGGAGTTGCGATGCTTTGAGACCGCCAACCGTCGGCACGACTTGGTTCGGACCGCACGGCAGCGCTTGACAGGTCAGCGCTTCGATGCCATAAGGACTATAGTTCGTCGGCCCGCCCTCGTTGAAGACGAGCTGCACGAAACCGTACTTTCCAAAGCGTTGCGATATGCCGGCGAAATAGTCGATGATGTGCTCCGCGTAGGGATCGAGCGGGAGATAATCACGCGAGCTCTGCGGTTCGATGAACACTGTGGTCGACGGCGTCGCATCGTATTCGAGATAGAGAATCTGATAGAGCTGCGCCCAGTTTTCCTGATTGTTGCCGGCCATGTGCACGAGCCACGTCGGCGCGAGGGTGAACGTGCCGAAGAATTTGGGCGTCTTCAGGAACGGCAGCGTGAACGCAAGCGAGTAGTACTGCGCCGTGCGCCAGTGAACGTCGTAGACCGGCGTACCGATCCCCGGGACGTTCTCGAACGGGACGATATCTTCGTTGTTGTGCGACTGCGCGATCGTCGACCAGCGAGCGACGTACGTTGGGGTAATAACGAAGGGGAGCGTGCGGCCGAAGACGTTCTTGATGGTGAAGAGCTGCTCCCAGTTTGCCAGGAAGAAGCGATCCTTCGTCGTCCCGTCGATCTGCGGAGCGAGCGTGCCGAGATTCACGCTCCCGATGGGATTGGCGAGACCCTGCAGATAGAACGGCACGCTTCCCGAGTTGAAGCCGTACGGATAGTGCTGGATCTCGTAGTAGTTCGCGACCAGGCGCGTGAACGGGCTGAACCCGTATCCGAGCACCGCGTCCATGCCGCCGGGAAGCCACTTCTTGCCAAAGGTTCCGACGTTGCCGAACGGATAGGCCATCGACCAGTCCAGCGTATAGCTGAAGCCCACCGGAAGGCCCAGCGGTGCAGCCGGTTTGGGCTGCGGCACCGGAGGCACTTGGGCGACGTTTGTCCGCGCCCGTTGCGCAGCGCGCCGGCGCGCTGCGGCATCCATCGCGTTGCGGATCGCGGTGTTGGCTCCCGAGACGACGCCGCCTTGGGAAATCGCGTCGACGGTACCGCCGTCGGCCATCGCGGAAAGCGAGGGCACGAGGAAAGCGGCTGCCACTAAAGCGGCTGCCGTCGCGCGGAGGAAAGGCTTCTGCATCAGACTTCTCCCACGAACTAGCTAGGCGAGGCTATTAAAGTTATCAGCCCCTTGGCCGTCTCAGGCCTCAAGGCCTGCTGAGGTGCCTGCGCGGTCCCGAGCCTGGCCGTCTGTCGGGAGCCTTGCTCGTCTCCTCGAGAGCGTTTTGATGACGATGTAGAGGATCGGGGTGATGGCTAGGTTCAGGACCGTCGAGATCAGCATCCCTCCAAAGACCACGGTCCCCAGCGAGTGGCGTGCCGCACTCCCGGCTCCCGATGCGAAGACCATCGGGGTCACCGCGATGACGAAGGCGATGGACGTCATGATGATCGGCCGCAGCCGCACCTGCGCCGCGCGCAAAGCCGCGGTGACGGCATCCGCGCCGGCGCGCATCTGCTGGTTGGCGAACTCGACGATGAGAATCGCGCTCTTGCTCGCCAACCCGATGAGCATCACGTATCCAACTTGGGCGTAGATGTCTTGTGGAAGGTGCCGGACGTTGAGTGCGACCAGCGCACCGAAGATCGCGGCCGGAACGGCGAGGATGACGATTAACGGATCGATGAAGCTCTCGTATTGAGCGGAGAGCACCAAGAATACGACGACGAGCCCCAAGAGGAAGATGAGCGTGCTCGTGCTGCCGGCCGCAATTTCGTCGAGCTGCAACCCGGACCACTCGTAGCCGATGCCGGGCGGAGCGTTCTTCGCAAAGATCTGTTCCATCGCTTGGATTGCCTCTCCCGAACCATGGCCAGGTGCGGCGCTGCCGTTGATCTCCAGCGATCGGAAGAGGTCGTAGTGCGGGATCACGGGTGCGGTGGTGATCTGTGAGACCTTAACGAGAGCGCTCACCGGCGTTTGCCCACTTGCGAGACTGCTGCTCGTCGCAGGTCCCGGGCTTGGCAGAACGCTTGGCGAAACGTACAGCTCCTGCAACGACGAGATTCGATCGCGATAGGGCGTGTCTGCCTGAACGTAGACGCGCCACGAGCGGTTCTCGTAGTCGAAGTCGTTGACGTAGTAGGATCCGAGGTCGGTGCCGATCGTCTCGAACAGGTCGTTCATCGAGATGCCTAGCGCCTTGGCCTTGTTGCGGTCGATGTGCAACTCGATCTGGGGCGAGTTTAACCGGAATTGCGTGAAGACGTGCGACAGCTGCGGATCGCGGTTCGCCGCCGCAATGATTTTGTACGCCGTTTGCGCCAGCACCGGCAATCCGACGTTGCCTTGATCCTCCAGTTCGAACTGAAAGCCGCCGAAGCTGCCGATACCGTTGATCGCAGGCGGATTGAACGCCACGATCGTGCCGCCGGGAATCTGTGAGAACGCTCTATTCCAACGCTGGAGCAGATAGTCGAGCGAGTTCGTGTAACCGGGACGTTGACTCCAAGGTTTGAGTCGCACGAACATCAGGCCGTAGTTTGGTGCGGAGCCGCTGAAGCTGAATCCACCGACGTTGAAGACGTCTGCGACGTCGGGCGACGCGAGCAGTATACGTTCTACCCGTCCGGCCAGCGTGCTCTCGTACGCGAGCGACGTCGCCTCGGGCGCCTGTAACAGAACGATCGCGAAGCCTTGGTCCTCGTCCGGAATGAATGCGGTCGGCGTCGTCCTGAACAGGATCGCGGTCGCGATCAACGCCGCCGCAAGGACCGCGATCACGGCAGTGCGCCGGTTTGCGAGCTTCGGAAGCGTGCGCACGTACCAGTCCCTGAACGCGTGATAGACGAGATTCCAGTAGTGGAAGATCAACGCGTTGGACTCAATGTCGCCGTGCAGCAGCCGCGAGGTCAACACCGGCGCGAAGGTCAGCGCGGCGAAGAGCGAGATCGTGATCGACGCCGCGATCGTCAGCGCGAACTGACGGTAGATCTGCCCGGTCGTTCCCGGAAAGAACGCAACCGGGACGAAGACCGCGAGCAAGACGAGCGACGATGCGACGACTGCGCTCTGGATCTCCCGCATCGCTTCGAGCGTGCTCTCGCGCGACGAGGCTCCGTCCGGCTGCTTGCGGCGCATCTGCATGTGCCGCGCGATGTTCTCGATGACGACGATTGCGTCATCGACGACGAGGCCGGTCGCGAGAGTAAGGCCGAAAAGCGTGATCGTGTTGATCGTGAAGTCGAAGAGTTTCATCACGAAGAACGTGCCGACGAGCGACACCGGAATCGTCGCCGCCGGAATCAACGTCGCGCGAGGATCTTGCAGGAAAAGGAAGATCACGAGTACGACGAGCAGGATTGAAAGACCGAGCGTGATGAGCACTTCGCGCACCGACTCGCGCACGAACGTCGTCGAATCCAACGCGATCTTGTAGGAGATGCCGGGTGGAAAATTCTTCGCGAGCTCGGCCATACGCTTGGTGACCGCACTCGCTACGCTCAGTCCGTTTGCGTCGGGGTACTGGAAGATTCCCATGCCCACGACGTTGCGATGTCCGTCGAAGCGGATGTACGAGGAGTAATCCTGAGCGCCGAGCTGGATGCGCGCCACGTCGCCAAGCCGCGTGAACCCGCCGTTCGGATCGGCCCTCAAGATGATGTTCGCAAATTGCGACGGAGAGGAGAGACGTCCGGTGACGTTGACGACGTAGGTGTACGGCTGATTCGCCGGCTCCGGTGCCGCCCCAATACTTCCGGCAGCGACCTCTTCGTTCTGTTCCGACAGCGCGTTGACGACGTCCGGAACCGTCAGCCCTTGCTGCGCCAGCTCGCGCGGATCGAGCCAGATGCGCATCGCATACTGCCTTTGTCCGAAGATACGAACCTGCGAGACGCCGGAGACTCGGGCAAGCGTGTTCACGACGTTCAGTTGCGCGTAGTTGCTCAGCCAGAGGGTGTTGTACGCGGGCGAACTCGATTTCAGTGCGATCGCGACGAGGATCGAGCCGGAGTTTTTCGAGATCGTGACGCCGGTCTGGCGCACCTGCGCCGGCAGCAATCCGAGGGCCGATTGGACCGCATTCTGCACGTCGGCAGCGGCGATGTCGAGATTCGTACCGAGCCGGAAGGTGCAGGTAACGGTGGAGGCACCCTGAGCGCTCGACGACGCGATATAGTTGAGTCCCTCGACGTCGTTGAGAGCGTCCTCGAGCGGGACCGTTACCGCGCTTTCGATTGCGGTAGGGCTCGCGCCGGTCCAGTTCGCCGATACCGTGACCACCGGCGGCGCGACCTGCGGATACTGGGCGACCGGCAGCGTCGGAATCATGACCGCGCCGGCGAGCGTGATCATGAGCGAGCAGACGGTCGCGAAGATCGGCCGCTGCAGGA